>CAYMIQ010000057.1:0-6119 GCA_964390605.1 uncultured Rickettsiales bacterium | reverse complement strand
TTCACTGCCGCAACATGAAGGCCTCCTTTATGAGCAAAGGCAGACTCGCCAACATAGGGAGCATTTCGCTGGGGTGCCCGATTGAGACACTCGTCAATGATTCTTGAGATACCCGTCAAATGCTTTAGCTTGCTTTTAGTAATGCCGGTTTTATAGCCCATTTTGATCATCAGATTTGGAATAATTGATACCAAGTTCGTATTTCCGCACCTCTCACCCAAGCCATTGAATGTTCCTTGAATCTGCCTAGCGCCTTGCCTAACAGCAACTAAGCTATTAGCAACGGCGTTATCTGTATCATTGTGGAAATGAATGCCTAAGTTTTTCCCAGGAATCACTTCTGTAATTTCTGAAACGATTCTTTCAACCTCGTGCGGAAGAACACCTCCATTCGTATCACACAAAACAATCCAACGCGCACCCGCATCATAGGCAGTCTTAATACATTCTAAAGAGTACCGTGCATTCTCTTTATACCCGTCGAAAAAATGTTCTGCATCAAACATAACTTCTTTAAACTTCTTATTGACCATAGACAAGGTATCTTGAATCATCCTTAAGTTTTCTTGCAAATTAACTCCGAGAGCAGCCTTAACCTGGAAATCCCAACTTTTACCAACAATACATACAGATTTTGATCCAGACTGAAGAAGTTTTCTTAAGCTCGGATCATTAGATGCACTTTTCCCTACTCTTCTTGTCATTCCAAATGCGACCAGTCTTGAAAATTTAAATCTCGGTGCATTCGCGAAAAAGGTATCATCTGTGGGGTTGGAGCCAGGCCACCCGCCTTCGATGTAATCGATACCGAGTTGGTCTAGGGATTTTGCAATAATATTTTTATCATTCGAGCTGAAGTCAACTCCGTGTGTTTGGGCTCCATCACGCAATGTACTGTCATAAATATAGATTCTATTACCTGGCATTATTTTTTTACTACTCTTTTCCATTTTGTCCCCGCACCATCATCCTCTAAAACAATCCCCTTCGAAAGTAATTGCTTCCGAATTTTGTCCGCTGTGGAAAAATCCTTCTTTTTTCTTGCTTGATTCCGCGCATCAATTTGAGCGTGTATCCATTTCGCATCATCCTGCTCTCCTGTTTTACGTGCCTCAGAATCTTTATTTGAAGAATCCTGAAACCATTCCTCAGGGCCATATCTCAGAATACCAAGTAAATTGCCGTTCGCAATAAGATCAGATTTAATTTTCTTCTTTTCTCCAATATTTTTTACCTTATTCAGATTATTTGCCAAATTAAATAAACGACTTATAGCTAGGGGAGTGTTTAAATCATCACAAAGATCTTTAAGAAAATCCTTGCTAGGATTCGGGTTATTACCTATCGAAACTTCCTGCGCCTTCCACAAAGCATTGTAAATACGATTCAAGGATAACCTAGCGCGATCTAACCCCTCCACCGTCCAATCTAAGGGCTGACGATAATGCGTAAGAAGCATAAAGAATCTTATCACTTCACCAGAAAATTTATTTAAAGCATCTCGAACAATTATAAAATTACCTAAAGATTTTGACATTTTTTCCCCTGAAACGGTAAGGAAGCCATTATGAAGCCAATATTTAGCAAAGGAATTCTTTCCGTGGGCGCATTGGCTTTGCGCAATCTCATTGTCATGATGTGGAAAAATAAGATCTAAACCGCCTCCATGAATATCAAATTGTTTCCCAAGATGAAGGGTGCTCATTGCCGAGCACTCAATATGCCATCCAGGACGTCCATAACCCCAAGGACTTTCCCATCCAGGTTGGTCAGCTGTACTCGGCTTCCATAGAACAAAGTCTGCCGGATTTTTTTTATAGGGAGCAATTTCTACGCGCGCACCTGCAATCATTTCATCTCCCTTTCTCTTAGAAAGCTTTCCGTAATCTGACATAGAAGGTACATGAAAAAGCACATGCTTAGCAGCCTCATAGGCATTGCCGTTCTCCACTAATTTTTCAATTAGAGCAATCATTTCTGGTATGTGTTCGGTAGCCCTAGGTTCAATATCCGGATCTTGAACATTTAATGCCGACATATCTGCATGAAATGCACTTGTAGTCCTTGCAGTTAAGGAATCTATTGATTCTTTGTTCTTAGCAGCGGCCTCGATAATTTTGTCATCTATGTCTGTTATATTGCGAACATAAATAACTTTAGGGTAAACGTGCTTTAACAAACTCCACAAAACATCAAAAACAATAACTGGTCTGGCGTTGCCGACATGGGACAAATCATAAACTGTCGGGCCACATACATACATTCCGACTTTTTTCGGATCTATGGGCTTAAATATCTCTTTCTTACGATGAAGTGTATTATATAAACGTATAGCTACCATTCGATTATCTTGATCCTTTTAAACGAGAAATCACTTTTTCTCTACCGATAACAGGAAGTAATTTTTGTAATTCTGGTCCATGCTGAAAACCCGTGATGGCAAGTCTAAGTGGCATAAATAATTCTACACCTGCACGACCAGTTTCTTTCTTTATTTTTTTGATCCATTGCCCCCAAGTATCCTGGTCAAATTTTTCTCTTGGGAGAAGCTTCACTGCAACCATTAAAAAATCTACATCCTCTATAGCTGGATCAATAGACCCAAAACATACTTTCTGCCACTTTTTAATATCATCAAACGTTTCAACATTTTCTTTAATGATATTCCAAAAATTTTCATCAATATCTTTTATCTTACCCATTCTCTTAATAATTTCCCCAAAAGAAAAGTTTTGTAAGATCTGAGTATTAATACGAAAAGTCTCGGATAGGCTAAACTTTGGCGAAGACTTGCTAAATCTCGCTATATCGAATTCATGAAGAAGCGTCTTGATGTCATGAAACGGCTTTATGGGGTCAGAAGATCCCAGTCTAGCCAAAACTGAATTAACGGCCATAGGCTCGATTCCCTTTGCACGAATATCTCTAACACTTGCACTCCCGATTCTTTTGGATAACCCTTCACCAGAAGAATCCCTGACTAATGGAAGGTGACAGAATGTTGGCGGCGTCTTATCTAGAGCATGAAAAATCTCAATCTGAGCAGCAGAGTTGGTTATGTGATCATCGCCGCGGACAATGTGTGTAATACCCATTTCAATATCATCAACCACTGAGCTAACGGTAAATAATGGGATCCCATCACTCCGAAAAATAACGGGATCACTCAAGCTGATATCAGTAAATTTAATAGACCCATGAACTAAATCATTCCAACTAATATTCTTAGATTTTAAATGAAACCTCCAATAAGGCTGGATACCCTGCTTTTCGAACTCCTCTTTCTTCTTTGCGGTGAGCTTAAGTGCTGATCGATCATAAATCGGCGGCAACCCTCTTGAAAGTTGGCCCTTCCGCTTTAATGCTAATTCCTCTTGCGTCTCATAACATGGATAAATCCTTTTCGATTCTTTTAACTGAGAAAAAATTCTTTGATAAACCTCAGTCCTGCTGGACTGATGGATCTTTTGATTCCAATCAAGGCCCATCCAAGAAAGATCTTCCTCGATCGCTTTTAGGTATTTCGCCTCTGACCTTTTAACATCAGTATCGTCAATCCTAAGAAAAAATCTTCCGCGATTCTTCTTAGCGAAAAGCCAATTAATTAAAGCAACCCTTGCGTTACCTACGTGCAAGTATCCCGTTGGACTCGGTGCAAATCGTAAACAAAAGTTCATGGCCAATCAAAAAAACGGTTCGTTATAGGATAGCGACGATCTCGCCCAAAGGCACGTTTTGTAACCTTAATCCCTGGTGGAGATTGTCGCCTCTTATATTCAGCTAGAATGAGCATTTGCCAAATCTTTTTTACTATCTTTGCACTATAGCCACGTTTAATCACCTGTTGCACCCCCATATCCTCTTCCAAGAAATGCTTTAGTATCCCATCAAGTTTCTTGTAGGGTGGCAAAATATCCTGATCCTTTTGGTTTCTGTGTAATTCGGCCGTCGGGGCTTTAGAAAAAACTCTAGATGGAATAATGGACTGATTCGCGCCTAAAAATTGATGAGAAAAATTTTTGTTTCTCCATTTGGCCAACTCATATACGGTAGTTTTGTATATGTCCTTTAGGACTGCATATCCTCCGCACATATCTCCGTAGATCGTCACATACCCAACTGAAGTCTCGGATTTATTTCCTGTGGAAAGCACGAGATAGCCGTTAGTATTAGAGAGGGACATTAGTGTAACACCTCTTGAGCGAGCCTGGATATTATCAAAAACATTCGTCAAAACACGGAGCTTGGCATTCTTTTCAATCATACGCTTAAAGGAACGTATCGCGGGCTGGATAGAAATATTTTTGAACTGAATTCCTAGGTTTCTGGAGACCTTTTTTGCATCGATTAAACTTGCCGTGCTAGTAAACGGGGATGGCATCATAACACACTGTACTGATTCACTGCCCAAAGCATCTACGGCGATAGTAGCTGTTAATGCAGAGTCTATTCCTCCCGATAAGCCAATAATAACGCCTTTGAATTTATTTTTCCTAACATAATCACGCAACCCCAAAACCAACGCGTGATAAATATTCTTAAGATCATTATTTATATTATTAGATTTCTCCTTGGAAGGAGTAAGCCACTGCTTGCGAACATTATTCCAACGTCCATACATTAGTGATTCTTTCCAGGAAGGCATGCGAAGCACCTGGGTTCCGTTAGGCGACATCAAGAAGGAATTTCCATCAAATACCAATTCGTCTTGCCCCCCTATTTGATTCAGGTAAATCATTGGAAGTTTATTTTCTTTTGCTCGAGTTCTTGCCAAGCTCAGCCGCTCTTTCATTTTACCAAGTTCAAAAGGAGACCCATTAATGGAAATTAAAATGTCAGCTTTTTTTTGTGCCAGAGATTTTGCAACTTTTGGATTCCACATATCCTCACAAATCATGACTCCAAGTCGCACAGAATTAAATTTGACTGGTTGGGGGTTACTGCCAGGAGAAAAAATTCTTTTCTCATCAAAAACACCATAATTTGGAAGTTCGCACTTCAAAACCTCGGCGAGGATCTTGCCTCGAGATAGAAGCAAAACAGCATTAAATATCTTACCTCTTTTCTTCCATGGGGTTCCTAAAAGAACAGCAGGCCCACCATCCTTTGTTTCCTTGGCAAAACTCTTCACGTGTTTAGCAACCATGTTTAAAAAGGAATGTTTAAGGATGAGATCTTCTGGGGGGTATCCGCTAACCGCAAGCTCAGAGGTTAGTAGGATATCAACTCTGTCCTTTGCCGCCTGAATTCTGGCCTTCCTAAAATTGTCAATATTGCCTGTTATATCGCCAACAGTCGTATTAACCTGTGCAAGGGCAAAAGAAATTGTTTCTTTCATCTTGTTACAAATTAGGAAATAACGGCAGCTTTGTTCTTAGACAACTTACTACTTTTTAACCCCTCAGCCAAAAGAAAAGCCAACTCTAAAGACTGGTTTGCATTTAAGCGCGGATCACAGTGAGTATGATAACGATCAGAAAGATTCTTTTCAGTAATTGCCTGCGCGCCACCAATGCATTCAGTTACATCCTTCCCAGTCATTTCTATATGCACACCTCCAGCATGAGTGCCTTCAGAACCATGAATTGCAACGAAGTTCCTGACTTCCGAAATAATACGATTAAATGGCCTGGTTTTGTAACCAGTTGAACTTTTAATGACATTTGCATGCATCGGGTCACTAGCCCAAAGCACATTCAGTCCCTCTTTCTTCACTGCTCGAATGAGTGGTGGTAATTTTTTCTCAATTTTATCATGCCCCATTCTAATAATTAAGGTCAGCCTACCCGGATCATTATTTGGGTTTAGAACATTTGCCAACCTCACCAACTCATCTCTTTCTATTGAAGGGCCTACTTTAATGCCGATAGGATTGCTAATGCCCCGCATAAACTCAACGTGCGCACCATCTATTTGACGAGTTCGGTCACCTATCCACAACATATGCGCCGAGCAATCATACCAAAGACCACTGGTGCTATCGATTCTTGTCAATACCTCTTCGTACGGCAACAGCAGTGCTTCGTGGGAAATAAAAAAGTCGGCCTCCCGCATTGCTGGGGTTGTGTCTGAATTAATGCCACACGCGTTCATAAAATCTAAGGACTCATTAATCCGAT
>CAYMIQ010000056.1:0-6119 GCA_964390605.1 uncultured Rickettsiales bacterium | reverse complement strand
TTGCAAAAATTTTAAGAGGAGAATTGCCTTGTGAAAAGGTTTATGAAGATCAATATTGTTTAGCTTTCAAAGATATCAATCCCCAGGCCAAGATTCACATTTTAGTAATTCCAAAAGGTAAATACGTTTCCTTTAGTGATTTTACAAAGAATGGATCTGGAAAAGAAATATCCGCTTTTTTCCAAGCCGTAGGTAAAATAGCAGAGGATTTCGATCTTTCTACAGAAGGTTACAGGGTTTTATCGAATATAGGTAAATGGGGCGGACAAGAAGTTCCACATTTTCATCTACATATTTTTGGTAAGCAGCCACTTGGCCCGATGTTATCAAAATCTTGAGATTAAAAATTATTTTCTATCGAATCCCAAAATTTTTTCTCTAATTTGCATTTATCTAGGCGATTAATTTCCTGCATTCCTGTAGGAGACGTTACATTTATTTCAGTTAAATAATTACCAATTATATCAAGGCCTACCAAAAATAATCCGTTTCTTCTCAACAAAGGCCCGACGCGATCACATATATCAATATCTTTTTTTGTTAGAGGGGTTTTTATAGGTAGGCCACCACATCGCATATTTGCTAAAAAATTCCCTTTTTTTGGAATTCTGTTAATTGCTCCAACTGGACTGCCGTTAATAAGCATGACTCTCTTATCCCCCTTTGCGACCTCCGGTAGAAATTTTTGTGCTATCATTGGTAGTCCTTCGTCATTATTTATTTTGTTGAGAATATCGGAAATTTTATCTTCTTTTTTTAGATGTATTATTTCTCTACCCCCGTATCCGTATAAAGGTTTAAGAACTATGCTTTGGTGATCTTTTTTAAAACTAGCTAATTCTTTTATGTCAGATGTAATTAAGGTTTCAGGGGTGATATCTTTGAAGTGGGTTACTAGTAGTTTTTCCGGAGAATTGCGTACAGCAATAGGATTATTAATAACGATTGTTTTTTTCCCCACGTGTTCCAGAAGAAATGTCGAGGTGATATAAGCCATATTGAATGGAGGGTCTTGCCGCATTAATATGATATCGAAGTCATCTAGGGGCTTCCTAACTGCCCTTTCGGTTGTATAGAACTTTGGTTTCTTTTTTGAGAACGAGATTTTTTTTAACTTTGCTACTAATTTTCCATTTTTTAGTAACAGTGTTTCAGGAAGATAATAATAAATTTCATAGTTTCTTTTCTTTGCTTCCAGGGCCAGAAGATAGGTTGTATCTGTTGTGGTATTGATAGTTTCTATTGGATCCATTTGGATCGCTACAGATATTTTCATTTTTGCTCTCCCTAGTTAAAAGGCGATAACCATTAATTCTTAATCCTTGCGTAACTGACTACCTTTTTGACGTTTGCAATATTTTTAGCGTGCTGAATCAATCTATCTAATTCTTCCTGATTTTGCGCTATCCCCATTATGTAAATAATTTGATTTACTGTTTCGATGGTGTAGTTAATTGATAAAATCTTTTTATCAAATGTCATTTTGCTCAAGAGTTGTGCTGTTATCCAGCTACTCTTCAGGTATTTGCCAAAACCTCCCCCGGTTATATGTATTTCATTAATTACTTCTTTTACCTCATCAACTTGCCAAGCTAACCTGGCCGCTTCTAGTCTGTATTGAGGATTATCAACTACCCCTGTTAGCAGAACTCTTCCTTCATAGACTTCTAAGCCTACCTCAAGAAATATTTTTGGGTCATGCTGTAACCATAGAGCACTAATTTTAGTTCCTATCGTCGCATCATCTATATTGCCTCCTAAGCCGCGTTCTTCAGCAATTGAGACTCCAGCGCGACTTCCAATAGCGACACCCGTGGCGCAGCCTTGGGCAATTGATCCCGCTACTAATAAAATAAAAAATATTCGTAATCTTTTTGTTACTTGCATTTCTTTTTCCTTAATAGTGCAATTTCATAGATTTCTTTTTTTTTCATATCTACTAATTTCACCAAGGTATTACCTATATCCTTTACTGACATGAATTTGACCATATTATCTATTGCTCCGACAATATTTTCATCAGCTAGCTGTTTTTTTTGACTAGCCATATCAGGTCCTATAAGGATTATAGTCTCACCTTTTATTGATTCCCTATTTTTTAGTTGGTTTATTAGTTCGGGCAATGTTGACCTAACTATTTCTTCATGTTTTTTTGTCAATTCACGAACAACGCTTGCTTGTCTTGATCCAAAAATCTTTAAAATATCTTCGCATGAAGAAACTAGACGTTTAGTGCTTTCAAAAATAATAATTGTACTTGGTATATTGGATAGGTTTTTCAGTTTTTTTATTTTCATTAATTTTTTTTTCGGCAAAAATCCACCAAAAAAGAATTCATTGGTTGGTAGCCCAGAAACTGTTAGTGAGGCAATAACTGATGAAGCACCAGGTACGCTGGTGACAGGAATATTTTCATCTATGCATGCCCTTACAAGCTTGTAACCAGGATCTGAAATAAGAGGAGTCCCTGCGTCACTTACTAACGCAATTATCTTTTTGTCTTTAATTTTTTTTATTATCAACGGTCTCGCTCTTTCTGCATTGAATTCATGATAAGATGACAGAGATGTTTCTATATTATGGATTGATAGTAATTTTTTTGTTATTCGAGTATCTTCACAAATGATATTATCTGCTCTTGAAAAGACATTAAGGGCGCGTAAGCTTATATCTAGGGAGTTGCCAATAGGCGTTGATACAATATACAGACCCGGTTCTAAAGGTTGATTATATTTTTGTTTTTGTAATGCGGCTCTATTCATAGGATATTAATTTTTTTGGTTAAAAACCTTTATCAACAAATAATCAAATGAAGAAAAAAATTATATCGATCTTTCGTTCTTTTCTTTTTTTCAGAAGGCTAAGGTTCCTATTAGCTATTTTGTTTATTTTTACTATAGCAGGATGTGAAGCCAAAATTGAAGATTTAATGGAGACATTTGAAGGGGATGTTGTTGATGGAAGCGCAGATACTGAAGTTTCTAGTCAAGAAAAGAAGATAGCCAAGAAAGAAGAAAAGATAGATACGGTTGAGGGAGGAATCATTTCATCGGAAGAAATTGTAGAAATTGAAAAGAGTATTTCAAAAGAAGGTAAATTAAAAATAGGCCTTTTACTTCCACTCTCAGGTCCAGATTCTCTTTTGGGCAATGCTCTACTGAAATCGGCACAGATGGCAGTGTTTGATAATAAAAACGACGATATTTATCTATACCCATTTGATACGACTGGAACCCCGCAAGGATCGCGTAAGGCAGTAGAAAAAGCAATTTCCAATGATGTTTCAATTATTATTGGCCCTGTTTTTTCAAATTCAGTTTTTGCAATTACAGAGATTGTCCAAGAGAGTGGTATACCTGTCATTTCTCTCTCTACTGATAAGAAGGTATCTGGTAATGGTATTTATTTGATGGGTTTTATGCCTGATGATCCTATTAATGCTATTATTTCTTATGCAGCCTCTCAGGGTTGTAAAGATTTAGGAGCGGTCATACCTAACAATAATTATGGTAAAATTGTTTATCAAATTCTTGAACAGTCCTCAATTGAGAATAACATTTCCTTCGTAAAGAAGATTTTTATCAATCCACAATCTGAAGATTTTTCTGAAGAAATTAAGAAGTTTGCTAATTATCCTAAAAGGCATGCAGACTTATTGGAAAGGCGGGAGGAATTGATAGGCAAAGAGGATGAATATTCAAAGAAAGCCTTATCAAGGCTAGAAAATATAGATACTTTGGGAGACCCACCTTTTAATTGTGTTTTCTTGCCTTTTGGTGGAAGGATATTGAAGACAGTTGCTACTCTGCTTGCTTTCTACGATGTCGATCCAAAAAAAGTTCAATTTCTTGGAACTATGCAGTGGGCAGATGTGTCTCTAGGTACTGAACCGCCACTATTAGGTGGCTGGTTTGCTGCCCCAGAATTTAAAAAATGGTCCAAGTTTTCTGATAGGTATGAGAAGTATTTTAACGAAAATCCAGTAAGATTAAGCTCTGTCATATATGACTCGATATCACTAATTTTTCATCTATATGGTAACAATTCTGATATCTCGTCCATCGATTTGGTGGACTAAAAAGGCTTTTCAGGTCTGGATGGAATTTTTCGTTTTACATCTGATGGTACTACTGAAAGAAAATTAGCTATATTAGAAGTTCAAAGAAGTAAATTCAAAATTGTTAAAAAACCAGACACGGTATTTGATACAAAATAGTTAGAGAATATCATCTAAGAATTTTTTGAATGCAGCCCCTCTGTGACTGATTCTATCCTTTGCAGCTGGATCCATTTCGCCGAAGGTTACATTGTGCCCATCTGGCGTAAATAATGGATCGTAGCCAAAACCTTTTCCTCCTCTTGGGGGCCAGGAAATTTTTCCACGAATTTTACCAACATAGGTTTTAGTTCTAAAACCATTTTCTACCGGTTGGCTGAGGGAAATTGCACAGATAAATTCTGCTTTATAACTTTTCTTTTTTGAAAGAACTTGAAAAATTTTATCAAAAGCCAGATTGAAATCCCTTTTTGGGCCAGCCCAACGAGCAGAATAAATTCCAGGTTTACCTTTTAATTTATTAATTGCCAGACCCGAATCATCCCCAATTGCTGGAAAATTAGATAATCTAGTTGCCGTTGATGATTTAATTTTTGCATTTTCTTCAAATGTTTTACCTGTTTCTTCAGGTTCCGGTAAACCTAATTTTTTTGCAGGAATAATCTTTATTGAGAATTTAGAAAACAAATTTCTTAATTCCTGCACTTTGTCTTTATTGTGACTGGCCACAACGATACTTTGGTATTTAAGTTTTTTCTTCATTCTTATTAATCTATTAGAAACTATCGATTACATACTAGTAAATATTTTTCAATAACATTACTAAAAGTTAATGCTCTATTGACCTTGAAACATTTCCTAACTACATAAAGTCTGAGTTTTTATTTTATATTTGGATTTCTTGCTACTAGAAAGCAAAGAACAAAGGAATATGGTGGATAAAGAAAAAGCTAATAAATATGAAAAATCCCAAGAATCCCAGGAAACGACAGAAAAGATTGATCCTGTCAAGACCAAGGATTTAAAGGATAAGAAACAAGAAGATAGAAAACAATCACCACAGGAAGAGATTGCTTTGCTTAAAAATCAACTTCTTAGGTCTATGGCGGATATGGAAAACCTACGTAAGAGATTTTCAAAGGAGCTAGAAGAAAAACTCAAATACTATAATGTTGATTTCATTGAAAAGTTATTGCCTATATTTGATAATTTGGAAAGAGCAATAAATAGCATTCCCCAAGACGAGATAAAGGATAATAAATTACTTCAAAATCTATTCACGGGTATTGAGGCGATTCAAAAGGAAGTTTCTGAGGTTTTTGAGAGTTTTCAGATCTCTAAAGTTTCTCCTTTGGGCGAGCAGTTTGATCACAATCTACATGAGGCCATGTTTGAGGTAAAAGATAGTGAAAAAGCTGATGGTACAGTTGTTGAGGTTATAGAGGCTGGCTATCTCTTGTATGATCGCTTAATCAGACCGGCAAAGGTCGGAATTGCGAAAAAAAGCAAAAATAATAGAAAAAACGACAAAGAGAAAAAATAAGATAAATTTTTATTCAACCATTGTGTTGATATGATTGAATCACTATATAGATGTTCAGTAAGGAGATAGAGAATGAGTAAAATAATAGGCATTGATTTAGGTACGACTAACTCTTGTGTTGCGTTTATGGATGGCAAGGATCCTAAGGTAATTGAGAATACTGAGGGAGCGCGTACCACACCTTCGATGGTTGCGTTTACAGAAAAAGGTGAACGTTTAGTGGGCCAGGCTAGTAAGAGGCAGTCCGTTACAAATCCTGAAAATACCCTTTTTGCGATTAAAAGATTAATTGGTCGTCGTTTTGATGATCCAATGGTATCGAAAGATAAGGATATGGTGCCCTATCAAATAGTGTCTGATGAAAAGAGTGGCGATGCTTGGATTGAGGCTCGAGGTGAAAAATATTCCCCCAGTCAAGTCAGTGCGTTTATTTTACAGAAAATGAAGGAAACGGCAGAGGCTAAACTTGGTGAAAAAGTTGAGAAAGCAGTTATTACCGTCCCAGCTTATTTTAATGAT
>CAYMIQ010000055.1:1767-6163 GCA_964390605.1 uncultured Rickettsiales bacterium | reverse complement strand
AAACGAGAAAGCCCTAAAAGATACCGCTGTTTGTGGTGTATTCGGCGCAATCGTTGCGACAGTTGCACTTATACTAGCGAACAACATGCCTATTGCTGGAGATTACAATGTGCCTATTTGGGTCGGTATAACCGTCTTTATCCTTGTATGGTCATCTCAGGTAGCATCACTTTCTAATATTCCAACTGCCGTATATGGTTACGCTTGTATGGCCGGCTATGCATTATTAACAGGTGCTTCAGTTATGGACCTAACTTCTGCTTCAGCATCTAACCCATTATGGGCTGTTGCTGTTTCGATAGTTCTTGGTTCAGTTTTTGGTGCTTTATCCGGAAGACTATCTGGAGCTCTCGAAAAATAAAAAATTAAATCTTTTTTGTATTTTCCACTACCCTGATATCGGTTACTTTTAGGGTAGTGGTTTTTTTTTGAGGAACCCAAATTGATTCTAAAAATTATAATTGGGCTAGTTTTTTTAATTCTCTTAATTTTCGCACTTAGAGTTCTTGCGAAGACTCACCCAAGGAACATCCTAAGATTCTTAAAAATCGTAGGAATTGTTGTTTTAGCCATATTGGTTATCTACTTACTTGCAACTGGAAAATTTTTAGCTGCTATGGGTGGTGTTACGGGAATCATTTCGCTTCTGGTTAGATGGGGTATTCTGTGGAAACAGTTAAATTCTTTGTTTAGCTTCAAAAGGACCGCTGAGCATGGTAAAGAGAGGCTTATCGAAATGAGCAAAATGGAGGCTTTGGAAGTTTTGGGTTTAAAAGAAAATTGTTCGCAAGATGACGTCAAATCTGCCCACAAAAAATTAATAAAAAATATTCATCCTGATCAAGGAGGTTCAGATTGGTTGGCTGCAAAGATTAACCGTGCTAAGGATATCTTGCTTGGAAGCTAAATTTAAAATCATAGTGCAAGTAATTTTTAATTATGGAACGTTATAGAAGAATCAAGAAGGCTGTTTTTCCTATTGCTGGTTTTGGAACAAGATTTCTACCGATCACTAAATCTATTCCCAAGGAAATGCTTCCAATTGTTAACAAGCCGCTCATTTCTTGGGCACTGGAGGAAGCATCTTCATCTGGCATTGAAGAATTTATTTTTGTTGTTGGGAAAAATTCTTCTTTGCTTAAAAATTATTTTCGCAAATGGCCAACACTCAGGAAAAAGTTGCAAAAGAATAATCAGAAAACCCTTATAAAAGAAATGGATAAAATTGAAAAATTTTTACCGAAGATAAAATTCGTTCATCAAAAATCTCCGCTTGGGTTGGGTCATGCCATTGGGTGTGCGAGAAAAACAATTGGTAACAATTGCTTTGCTGTTATTCTTCCAGATGACTTGATTATGTCCAGAACGCCCTGTCTCAAACAAATCATTAAAGCGCATAATAAAGTTGGCGGGAATTTGGCTGCCGTTGAAAAAGTGTCCTCCAGTCAGGTTAATCGGTATGGTATTTTGGATCCAATATTGACTAAGGGGAAATTAATTCAAGTCGGAGGACTAGTTGAAAAACCCAAACCTAAGGTTGCGCCTTCAAATTTTGCTATCATTGGTCGATACATTCTGAGTCCAGATATTTTTCATTTCTTGGAGAAAAAGAAAAGAGGATCTGGCGGAGAAATTCAGATCACGGATGCAATTTCTTTAAGTCTTCCAAAAATACCATTCCATGGTTTTTGCTTTGATGGTAGTAGATTTGATTGTGGGAGCGAAGAAGGATATCTTGAGGCCTGTCTAGCTTTTTCGTATAACACCAATAAAAGAAAGAAAAGCTTAAGGAAAATAATTAAAAAATATTTATGAAGCAGAAAGAAGAAATATCTTGAAGATTACAGTTATTGGTACGGGTTATGTTGGTTTAGTTTCTGGCGCTTGCTTTTCTGAGTTTGGCTTCGAGGTAACCTGTATTGATAAAGATAAAGAAAAGATTTCTGCTCTCAAGGCAGGGAATCCATCAATTTATGAACCGGGACTAGAGTCTCTTGTGAAAAAGAATATGAAGACAGGGAGACTCAAATTCACAGATAGTTTTACAGATGAAATCAAGAAATCTCAAATTATTCTAATTGCTGTGGGTACACCAACGCAAAAAGATGGTCACGCTAACTTGAGGTATGTTTTTAGTGCAGCTAAGCAAATCGCACCCTTTTTATCGGGCTATACCGTTGTCGTAAATAAATCAACCGTTCCAGTAGGTACTGCAAGACAGGTTGCCTCGATCCTAGCAAAGAATCACAAAAATGCTGATTTTGATGTAGCGTCGAATCCAGAATTTCTTCGTGAGGGATCAGCTATTGAGGACTTTATGAGGCCAAATCGTGTTGTGATTGGTGTTGATTCAGCAAGAGCCAAAAAAATTATGCGTGAACTTTATCGTCCACTTTTTCTGATCGAGACACCAATAATTTTTACCAGCCCACAGACTGCAGAGTTGATCAAATATGCTAGTAACGCTTTCCTCGCTACGAAAATCACTTTTATTAATCAAATTGCAGATTTGTGTGAAAAATCTGGTGCCGATGTTCACGATGTGGCGAAGAGTATGGGATTGGATAGACGAATCGGGGATAAATTTTTACATCCTGGCCCAGGGTTTGGTGGGTCTTGTTTTCCAAAGGATAATCTAGAATTAGTTGCAACTGCCAAAAAACTAGGTGCTCCAATTGGCCTGATAGAAGAAGTTATTTCCTTCAATAAAAGTAGAAAAAAAAGAATGGCAAAGAAAATTATCTCGGCGTGTGGCAATAATGTCAAAGGTAAGAAAATTGCTATCCTGGGCCTTACCTTTAAGCCAAATACGGACGATATGAGGGATAGTCCTAGTCTAGATATTATTCCTATTTTACAAAAATCTGGAGCTAAGATTCAGGCATATGACCCAGAGGGCATGGAGGAGGCAAAGATTTATTTACGAAAAGTTAAGTGGTGTAGCAATCCTTACGAAACATTGGATGGTGCTGAGGCGTTAGTTTTGCTTACGGAATGGAATCAATTTCGAGGATTAGATCTGAAAAGAATTAAGAATACTTTAAAGAAACCAACGGTTATTGATTTAAGAAATATTTATGTACCAAAACAAATGAAAAAAATGGGATTTAAATATGTTTCCATAGGTAGGGAGATTATCTGAATTAAGCATACCGGTTAAGGAATTGTGGCTTTATTTACAACATCGCAAGAAATTCTGGTTGATTAAATTATTATTTCATCATCGATTGCAATTGTTCCGGATTCAATTACCCGTACACAGATGCCTCCGGTGCGCGCCAAGGCTTTTGTCATGCCTTTTTCAGTAATTGACTCAATGTATGCACATGGTGGTCTTGGTTTTTCATAAACAAACATTGCCTTTTTCCCAATTCGAAATTGTTTACCTACTAAATCTTCATAATCGATGTTTCTCGTTACAATATTCCTTCGGTGTTGACCATCAAGAATTTTGATATTCGTGGTCTTGGAAATCTCCTCTAAATCTTCTCCTCTAATCATGGTAACTTGGCATTCATCTACCATTGTCCAGTAACCAGCTTTTCGTTCATACCTGTCTCCTCGCAATCCAGCATTTGCAATAGCTTCAATGTTTTCTACTTCCAGCATATTAGCCCCTGCACTCTGTGAGACGAAAATTTTTTCAATAAATGGTTTCTTATTCATTTTCTTTGAAGATAAGGGAAATTGAGTTTATGCAATATCTCAGTCCTGTCGGTTGTGGACCATCTTCGAAGACATGACCTAAATGTGCCCCACAATTTTTGCACAATACTTCTGTTCTTTTCATTCCGTGACTATGATCAGTTCTTTCTTCTAGGTTATTGCTGTATTTTGAACCAAAAAAACTTGGCCAACCTGAACCTGATTCAAATTGTTTTGTCGTTTCAAATAATTTTTGATGACAACATTTGCACAAGTAGATTCCTTTAGAATCGTTCTTACAATATTGTCCACTAAATGGTCTCTCAGTTCCCTTTCTTCGACAAACCAAGAACTCCTCAGGGCTTAATAACCTCTTCCATTCCTCTTCTGTTTTTTTCATCTTTTCATTAGTCATTTTCTGATTTGCCCGTAGACGCAGCGGAATTTATTCTTTTTTAATCTTTTGCAACTTCTTATTGCCTCCATTTTAGTTAAGGTTTTTATTTTTGCACGATAAAATGTTTCCGAATTTTTCGTAACAGGCTCTACAAAAATATGAGCGTTCTTGTTGATGCTTGGTATTCGTTTTTTTGCCTTTTTTGCGGTATTGTAGGCGGTAGTAAAGGTTTTAAAAGCTCCAACCTGGATTTCCCAGTTAGCGTTATTTTTTATCATAGGTTTTTTTATCGTGGCGATCTGTCTTTTTTTTGCAGCTACAGATTTTTTTGTTTTTGTAGCGACAGGTTTTTTT
>CAYMIQ010000055.1:245-1667 GCA_964390605.1 uncultured Rickettsiales bacterium | reverse complement strand
TTTTTTTGTTTTTGTAGCGACAGGTTTTTTTATAGTCACAGGGTCATCTGGAAGAATCTTTTGAAAACTTTTGTTTAATAATGTTGCTATGTGGCGATCCCTTTGTTTGGGATTTTTTGCCCCAGTGACAATCGCAATTAATCTTCTTCCATTTTTAGATGCAGAAGCGGCAAGATTGTATCCAGATGAACGGATGTAGCCCGTTTTGATTCCATCGGCGCCGGGGTATTTTTTTAAAAATTTATTATGATTCTTATATTTTTTCCCTTTAAAGGAAAATTCTCTTGTCGAAAAAAATTTATAATATTGAGGAAAGCCCGTAATTAATGCATGGGCCATTATAGATAAATCCCTTGCTGTGGATAATTGTCCTTTATTCGGCAGCCCTGACGCATTCTTAAAATAAGAATTCTTCATCCCTAATTGCCGTGCTTTCTTAGTCATCATTTTTGCAAAACCTTTTTCTGTACCCGCCAGATTTTCCGCTACTACGGAAGCCACATCGTTTGCTGATTTAACCACTAACGCTAATATGCAATCTTTCACAGAGATTTTTTCATTAGGCTTAAGTCCAAGTTTTGATGCAGGTTTTGCACTTGCTCTTCTTGAGACAAGAAAATAACTTCTATATTTTACCTTGCCTTGCTCAATGGCTTCGAACAAAAGGTATAGAGTCATCATTTTTGTTAATGAAGCAGGGTAATTTTTTGTATCTGCATTCACTGCATGTAATGTCTCACCGTTTTTTGCATCTATAACAATGGATGCATATTTAGCTTGCACCTGACCAATCTGGGCAATAGATACGAGCAAGATAGACAGAAGAATTATTAATGCACGTCTTAACATTTTTAGAATTATTCTTTTGGAATTAGCCTTATTTTATCTCAAAAATAGCATCTATTTCTAGCACAGAATCCATAGGTAAAGAGTTTACGCCGACTGCTGATCTAGCGTGCTTTCCTTTTTGACCAAGAATTTTTATAAGCATATTCGAAGCAGAATTTACAACCTCTGAATTCTTTGCATATCGATTAGAGGAATTTATATACACATTAAGTTTTAAGCATGATTTGACTTTATTGAAATCTCCAGAGCATGCTTTTTTTAATTGTGCGATTACATTGATTATACAGATTTCTGCTGCCTTAATAGCTTGTTTTACAGTGACTTCTTTTCCTAATTTACCAATAAAAGTTAATTTATTATTTTGTATAGGTAGCTGGCCCGAGATAAATATTTGTTTCCCTGAAATGTTATAGGGTTTGTAATTGGCTAAGGGGGCAGGGGCATCGGGTATTGCTATCTTCAGTTTTTTCAAACGCTTTTTCATATTTCCATGCATAAAAAAGTCAGGGGTACATCGCTATGGTACCCCTGATAAGTTCAGGGAGGATAGAGGGTGCTAACTGCACCCAGTTG
>CAYMIQ010000055.1:0-235 GCA_964390605.1 uncultured Rickettsiales bacterium | reverse complement strand
CCGCAGGTCATGCACTTTAAACATGTGCCGTTGCGAACCAATGTGAAGTTACCGCAAGAATTACAAGGATCGCCTTCATAACCCTTCATTTTAGCTTCTTCGGATTTGACCCTCTTATTTTCCGATGCGGTACTGACGGTGACTACATTTTTGGCGATGTCACCAGCCATTTCTGTGTTCGATGAAGCACTTTGATGAGATTGCATATTTACTTTGTGTGCAGCATCTAGGACAT
>CAYMIQ010000054.1:0-6197 GCA_964390605.1 uncultured Rickettsiales bacterium | reverse complement strand
CTTATAATATTTCCATCGATGATTTAGAAAAGAAAATTTTAATGATAAGAAATAGTGCTCAATATAAAGCCAAGGTGATTATGGCTGTTGACCTCTATGGCCTCCCAGCAAATTACTATGCACTGAATAAACTCTCTAAAAAATATAAAATTAGACTCTTAGCAGATGCGGCACAGAGTTTTGGTGCAAAGATAAAGAAAGTTAATGTTGGGAATTTTGCCGAAATTACAACTACTAGTTTTTTTCCATCTAAACCACTTGGGTGCTATGGAGATGGTGGCGCTTTATTTACTAATAACTCTTTGTTAGCAAAAAAAATTAACTCGATACGATTACATGGGACCGAAAAAAATAAACATGATGTCAAAAGACTAGGTATTAATGGGCGTATGGACACCTTGCAGGCAGCTATTCTTCTTGCAAAATTAGGTATTTTTAAAAGAGAGATAAAATTAAGGAACATAATAGCGAATCAATATGATAAATTTTTGTCGAAAGATATAATTACCCCTAAGCGTTTCCCAAAGAAAAGTAGTGCATGGGCGCAATACACAATACGTGTGAAGAAAAGAAAGAAACTGATGGAATATCTTCAAAAACACAACATACCTAGCGCTATATATTATCCAAAACCCCTACATAGACAAACTGCTTACAAAAAGTTTACGACCAATCTTCAAACACTAAAAAATAGCGAACAATTGTCTAAAGAGGTTCTCAGTTTACCTATGCATCCAAATTTAAAAGAAAAGCACATTAGATTTATTGCTCGAACAATCAACAAGTTCCACGAAGAGAATTGAGTACAAATAAAATGAAAAAAATAATCTTTGTTCTTCCCTCTTTAAATGCCGGTGGTGCTGAGCGAGTATCAATATCTATTTTGAATTACCTGCCAGTACAAAATTTTGCCAAACACCTTATTCTTATTAATGATAGGGGCAAGCTTAATGCCCTGATAAGCAAAAAAGTTACCATCCATAATTTAAGACAAAAAAAATTAAGAAATGGAATTCACGCGTTAATTAAAAAAATAAATGATGTGGAGCCAGATATAGTTTTCTCAACACTTCCGCACGTCAACCTTAGTCTTCTAATGTGCAGATTCTTTCTACCCAAAAAAACTAAAATCTTCATCAGAGAACCCAACACGCCATCCTTTAGTATCAACTATCAACCATTCCCAAAATTATTTTCAATTGCATATAGATTGCTTTATAGGAAGGCAGATAAAATTTTTTGTCCGTCCAAATTAATCAAAAAAGAATTAGAGAAAAAATTTTCAATTTCCGAAAAAAAAATTTTCAACTTATCTAATCCTGTGGATCTTCGGGCGATAAGAAATACCTTTAAAAAAATAAATAAAAACGTTAAGTGGAAGAAAACATTTGTTGCTTCAGGCAGATTAGTTTTCCAGAAAGGCTTTGACAAACTGATTAATCTTTTTCAAGAAACTCCATCAAACTACCATCTATTAATCCTAGGCGAAGGACCCGAAAAAGAAAACTTGGAGATTCTTGTGAAGGATCTAAATCTAGAAAATAAGATTAGTTTCCTTGGTCACAAAAAGAACCCATGGATTTACTATGCAAATGCAGATGCTGTATTGATTTCATCGCGCTGGGAAGGAATGCCAAACGTAGCGCTTGAGGCCTTAGCATGTGGAACAATAGTAATTTCTACACCAACAGCAGGGGGTATTCGAGAAATAGAATCCGGTCAATCAAGGAAAGTAAAAATTGCAGATATGAAAATACCGTTCTTAAAAGAAATAAAAAAAGTTAAGCCAAGAATGATAAAAAGAATTAGAAAATCTAATCTTCCAAAAAAATTCTATATCAATAATGCATGCGAAAAATATAACAGGTTATTCTTACATCAATAATATCCAGGTAAAAAATTATGTGGCAGGAAATTACAAAAAACTTTCATATTCTTATTGAATCGCGAAGCAAACAAGAAATTATAAGAAATTGGAAAAATTTTAACTTTTGGGTCCAGAAATCTAGAAAGAATCCACCATATCATCTAGATAAAATCTTAAAGTTATTAGAAAGTAGAAAGGAAAAGAAGCATCACATAAGAATATTAGATCATGGTTGTGGTTCGGGACTAACATGCTTTTATCTATCATCGCTGGGTTATAATAATATATTGGGCGTAGATGTGAATAAAGATAGAAAAACTGATCAATTAAATAAAATTTATAAAACTATTTTCAAAAAAAAAGTAGATCATTTTTTAATATATAATGGTGGAAACCTACCATTCAAAAAAGATTCATTTGATATTATTTATAGTCTGCAAGTCTTAGAACACGTAAGTTCCAGATGGATAAATAAATATTATTCCGAAGAGGCTAGAATCATCAAAAGCAATGGGGTGGTGTATCATCAAGTTCCCCATATATTGACTCCATTTGAAACGCATACGAAAACCTGGCTAATTCATTACTTACCTAAAAAAATAAAAGAAAACATCTATAAAAAATTAGGACAGCCAGTAGAGAAATTAAAAAAACATCTTTTTTTAAGATCTCCTTTTTTTCACAAGAACCAATTAAAAAAATATTTTAATAATTACGAGGATCTTACACTACAAAGACTCCGGGCAAAGGTAAATTTCACTTACTATGATGGGCACCTACTCTCATTAAGAAAGATGCTTCACATTCTTGTCACTTTACCTATCTTGGGGAAACTGCTTGGTTTTATTATCGCAAATCTAGTGATGCTAGAAACCAAATCTAGTAAGTAAAATAGAATTTTTAACCAATAACATAAAAATAACATGTCTAAAAAAATAATAGGATTAGATAAATATTGGATGCCGTTCACTGCAAATAAACATTTCAGGTCAAATCCTAGAATCTTGTTAAAGGCTAAGGGTGTATATTATACAAAATCCAATGGGGGGAAATTATTAGATGCAACATCTGGCTTATGGTGTGTAAATGCCGGTCACGGAAGAAAGGAAATATCCCGGGCAATAAAAAAGCAAATTGAACTCATTGATTACTCACCGGCCTTTCAAATGGGTCATGAAAAAGTTTTTTGTTTGGCGGAAAATCTATCGAATATACTACCAAAAAACATAAATAAGATTTTTTTCACAAATTCAGGATCCGAAGCAGTCGAAACATCTTTAAAAATAGTACATCACTACTACGCATTATTAGGTAAAAAAGAGAAACGCATTATCATTGGGAGAGAAAGAAGTTATCATGGAGTCAATTACGGCGGTATTTCTGTGAGCGGGATACAAAATAACAGAAATAATTTCGGTCCATTAATTACACAAATCAAACACCTTCCACATACGCATAATCTAGAAAAAAATTCCTTTTCTAGGGGACAGCCAAAATGGCGGGAACACTTAGCAGATAATCTCGAAAATATAATAAAAAAATTTAGTTCAAAAAGAATTGCTGCAGTAATTATTGAACCTATAGCAGGATCAACTGGGGTTCATATTCCTCCATTGGGATATTTACAAAAGATAAGGAAAATATGTAACAAGTATAATATTTTGTTAATTTTTGACGAAGTAATTACCGGATTTGGAAGAACTGGTAATGCTTTTGCTAGTAATGCGTTCAAAATAAACCCAGATATCATTGTTTTAGCCAAAGGTTTAACCAACGGAGCAGTCCCTATGGGCGCCGTTGGAGTAAAGAAAGAAATTTATGAGACAATAACTCAATACACAAAATCACCATTCGCGATAGAATTTCCTCATGGCTATACTTATTCCGGAAATCCCGTTTCATCAGCAGCGGCATTAGCTACATTAAATCTTTATAAAAAAGAAAAACTCTTCGAGAAGGCAAAAAAAATATCGAAATTTTGGGAAGATGCAGTACATTCACTAAAAGGCCTACCAAAGATTATAGATATTCGCAATTTTGGACTTATGGCAGCAATAGAATTGGATCCAATTAAAGAAGAGCCCACCAAAAGAGCTTTTGAAATATATTTAAAATGTTTCGATAACGGGCTACTAATTAGAACAACAGGAGATACGATCGCACTATCACCACCGTTAATAATTAAAAAAATACAAAAAAAAAAAATAATTTCCACTTTGGGAAAAATAATAGAAAAATCTAACTAACTTAACAGATTCTAATAAATAACAATTCCACTACATTGTCTGTCTATGCTATAAATAAATCTCTAAAATATTATCTGCGAGGTAAAAATGGATGACATTGTTATTGTTGCTGCAGCCAGAACTCCTGTGGGATCTTTTTTAGGAAGCCTAAAGGATGTCAGCGCGGCTTTCTTAGGAAAAGTGGCAATTAAAGAAGTAATAAATAGAAGCAAATTAGATCCTAAAGAAGTAGATGAGATAATAATGGGTCAGGTTTTAACTGGAGGAACCGGGCAAAATCCTGCGCGCCAAGCAGCTTTAGCCGCCGGTATACCTAAAGAAAAAACGGCTCTGACAGTCAACCAAGTATGCGGCTCGGGCTTACGATCAATTGCCCTAGGAGCCCAATCAATCAATGCCTCAGATACCTCTATTGTAATTTGTGGTGGCCAAGAAAGCATGAGCCAAGCACCACATTGTGCAAACTTACGCAAAGGTCAAAAAATGGGTAATTTGGAATTTATAGACACAATGATCACCGATGGAATTTGGTGTGCTATCAATGGCTACCATATGGGAGTCACTGCTGAAAATGTTGCCAAAAAATGGCAAATCACCCGCGAAGATCAGGATCAGTTTGCTGTTAATTCTCAAAACAAAGCTGAAAAAGCCCAAAAAGAAGGAAAATTTAAGGATGAAATTGTTCCTGTAACCATTGAAGGAAGAAAAGGCAGCACTGTAGTTGAGGAAGATGAATATATACGCCATGGAACGACAATAGAAAGTCTACAAAAATTAAAGCCTGCTTTTGATAAAGATGGAACAGTGACAGCTGGAAATGCTTCAGGTATTAATGATGGCGCAGCAGCGGTTGTACTGATGAAGGCAGAAGAAGCAGAAAAAAGAAAATTAAAGCCAATAGCTAAAATCGCGTCATGGGCAACTGCTGGTGTTGATCCTGAGTTAATGGGATCAGGGCCAATTCCTGCGAGCAAAAAAGCTCTTGAATCAGCAGGATGGAAAATAGAGGACCTTGATTTGATTGAGGCAAACGAAGCGTTTGCTGCGCAAGCATGTGCTGTTAATAAAGAATTAGGTTGGGATATTTCGAAAGTAAATGTAAATGGCGGTGCAATAGCAATAGGTCACCCAATAGGGGCTTCTGGGACAAGGGTTCTGATTACTTTAATCCATGAGATGGTTAAAAAAGACTCAAAAAAAGGACTCGCGACCTTATGCATTGGTGGTGGACAAGGAATAGCAATGTGTATAGAAAGAGAATAATAATTGGTTAAATTATTATATAAGGATTATTAATGTCGCGCATAGCTTTAGTTACTGGTGGTACAAGAGGTATTGGGGCAGCAATCTCAAAGGCTTTAAAAGACGCTGACTATAAAGTGGCTGCGAATTTTTCGAGCAATGAGGAAGCTGCAAATAAATTTAACAAGGAAACTGGCGTTGAAGTTTTCAAATGGAATGTTGCTGATTATGAGGAATGCAAGAAAGGTATTGAGCAAGTTACAGAAAAGCTAGGTTCGGTGGAGATTTTGGTTAACAATGCTGGCATTACCAGAGATTCAACATTACATAAAATGACTCCTGATAAATGGTCAGATGTAATAAACACTAATCTTAATTCTATGTTCAACATGACTCAAAATGTAATTAATACTATGCGTGAAAAAGGTTTTGGAAGAATCATTAATATTTCTTCAGTAAATGGGCAAAAAGGCCAAATTGGACAATCAAATTATGCGGCAACAAAGGCAGGAATGATCGGCTTCAGCAAATCACTTGCTCAGGAAAGCGCGTCAAAAGGTATAACTGTTAATGTGATTGCCCCAGGTTATATAAACACAGAGATGGTCGCAGCAATACCTGAAGAAATAAAAAATAAAATTATATCTACCATACCAGTCGGAAGACTTGGAGAAGCGGATGAAATAGCGAAATTGGCCGTTTACCTGGCTTCCGATGAAAGTAGCTATATTACTGGTTCAACAATATCGATTAACGGTGGTCAATACTTTTCATAATGCTGGGGTCGGTGGTTCAAGTCCACCCATAACCACCAATAGTAAGGTAGCCGCTATATATTTTCC
>CAYMIQ010000053.1:0-6239 GCA_964390605.1 uncultured Rickettsiales bacterium | reverse complement strand
AGCTGCATCAAAGGGGGGGATTGAAGATAAGGAATCTTCTGTACACATATCCAATGTTTTGCTTGTGGACCCCAAAGATGGGAAGCCGGCCAGAATAGGCTTTAAGTTCTTGGAAAAAGGAAAAAAAACCCGCTTCTCGAAAAGATCCGGGGAAATTATTGATTAGGTAGGAAAATGGCGCGTTTAGAAAAATTTTATAACGAAAAGGTCAAGGATGAGATGATGAAGAAATTTTCATACAAAAATTCTTTATCTGTACCACGCCTTGAGAAGATTATTATGAATATGTGTGTCAAAGAGGCTACACAGGATAGCAAAAAACTCGATGTAGCATTTAATGACTTAAAAAGTATTTCTGGACAAAGGCCGACATATACTTTGGCAAAGAAATCTATCTCAAATTTTAAATTACGCGAAGGTCAAAAAATTGGCTGTATGGTTACCTTAAGAAAGAAGATGATGTACGAATTCTTGGATCGTTTCATTAATATCGCCTTACCTAGAGTTAGGGATTTTCGCGGCCTCTCTCCAAAGAGCTTTGACGGAAAAGGCAATTTTTCAATTGGCCTAAAGGAGCAAATTATTTTTCCCGAAATTGACTTTGATAAAGTCGACACCGTAAGGGGGTTAGATATTACTTTTGTTACCACCGCAAAAACTGACAAAGAGGGCAAGGAATTGCTTAAACAATTTAATATGCCGATAAATTAGGAGCACTGTATATGTCTAAAAAAAGTCAAATGGAAAGAAATAATAAAAGATTTGCATTGGTTAAAAGATTTGCGAACAAACGCGCGAAATTAAAAAAGATTGCAAATGACCCTTCTCTTCCTCAGGAAGAAAAATTTCAGGCGAGATTGAAATTGGCAAAAGTTCCAAGGAATTCTTCAAAGGTTAGAATAAGAAGCCGTTGCATTATTACCGGAAGATCTCGTGGTGTTTATAGAAGATTTGGGCTATCGAGAATTATTCTGCGAGAAATGATATCGAGTGGAAAAATTCCAGGAATAACTAAATCTAGTTGGTAGTAAAGGGGGTAAAATGTCTAGCATAGATCCTATTGGTGATTTAATAACGAGAATTAGAAATGGTCAACGTAGTGGCAAGACCTTAGTTAGAAGTCCTGGATCTAACTTGAGAAAGAATTTTCTAGCAGTGCTGAAGAAGGAAGGCTATATAGCTGATTTTGAGTCAAAAGAAATAGGTAAAGGCAAGGCTGAACTTTCAGTGCAGCTAAAATATAGTAATGGCGAGCCGGTTATTAAAGAGATTGCGAGGATTTCCAAACCAGGCAGGCGAGTTTATTCAAAAATAAGAGACTTGCCGAGGCATTATAGTGGTCTCGGAATCTCTATTTTATCTACTCCACGCGGTTTGATGTCAGATGTAGAGGCTCGAGAAGAGAATATTGGTGGTGAACTATTATGCAAAATTTTCTAGTGATTGGTATTCATGGGTAGACTGAACAAATATCCTATAAAGATTCCTGACGGTGTGGAGGTCAGCATTACCGATCAAACGCTGAAGGCAAAGGGTAAGTTAGGAGAGCATAGTTACAATGTCTCCTCTGCTGTTGAGGTTAAGATTGATGAAAAGAAACTATTCGTTATCCCAAAGGATGAAGGAAAAGTTTCCCAAATTCAGGGCGGCACTATTAGAAGCTTGGTGGCTAATTTGATTCATGGAGTGCATGAAGGTTATAGTAAAACTTTGGAAATAAGTGGTGTAGGTTATAGAGCTCAAGTTAAAGGAAGAGTTTTGAATTTACAGTTGGGATTTAGCCATGATGTGAATTTTGATATTCCTGAGGGTATAGAAATTAAATGTGAAGGACAGAACCAGGTATTCATTTCTGGCGTAAATAAACATTTAGTTGGACAAGTAGCTGCGAAAATTAGGAACTTTAGAAAGCCAGAGCCGTACAAAGGAAAAGGAATAAAATATCAAGATGAAGTTATCATCAGGAAAGAAGGGAAAAAGAAATAGTAATTATGCCTAAGAAAATTACAAATATTAATCGTCGAAAGATTAGAAACCGATTCAGAGTTAAGCAATTGGGCAAAGGTGTTCCACGTTTATCAGTATTTCGCTCCGCTAAACACATATTTGGTCAAATTATAGATGATGTAGCAGGAAAAACGTTAGTACAGGCCTCAACACTTGAGAAAGAGCTACGAGATAAAACAGGTGGCAATATAGAGGCAGCCAGAGAGGTTGGTAAGTTACTAGCCAAGAGGGCTGGCGACCTAGGAATTAAGAAAGTTGTTTTTGATCGAGGTAGCTATTTGTTTCATGGGAGGATTAAAGCTCTGGCAACTTCCGCAAGAGAAGAAGGTTTACTATTTTGATTGGGTAATATTGCATGAGTGAAAAAGAAAATAATACTAAGACCCCTATCGCTAAAAATGATTCTGTGAAAGCTGATCACGAGCAGCAGAAGAGCGTTTCTTTGGAAAACGCCCCTAAGACAGAAAGCGCATCTAAGCAGCAAGAGAATGTTCCTAAGGAGAAGGAAAGTGCGCCTAAGCAGCAAGAGAATGTCCCTCAGGAGAAGGAAAGTGCACCTAAGCAGCAAGAGAACCCCTCTAAGGAGTCTGGGGATGCTCAGAGCAACAAGATTGCTGCAAAACAAAAACGCAGCATGCCAAGTAAAAAGAAACAGGATCCTATTGTAGAGAAAGTCAGTGGCGGCAAAAGATCTATTCAGAATCCCCCAAAAAAGAAGGGAGATCAAAAGGGCCGAACTGCAGGCAATGCTCCCGGTAAGTCTAATAATGCGAATCGGGGTCCTAACGAAGAAAGGCGTGGTTATGGAACAAGAGGCAAAGAAGGGGAAGAATTATTTGAGAAATTGGTTTTCATTAACCGAGTTGCAAAAGTTGTAAAAGGTGGTAGAAGATTTGGTTTTGCTGCGTTGGTTGTTGTTGGTGATAGAAAAGGCAGAGTTGCTCTTGGGTCTGGTAAGGCCAAGGAGGTTCCGGAAGCAATCAGAAAAGCTGGAGAGCGAGCAAAGAAAACTATGTTTAGGGTTCCATTGCGGGAAGGTAGAACTTTACATCACGATATTAAAGCCGATTATGGTTCAGGAAAGGTTTTTATTAGATCTGCACCACCTGGTACTGGTATTATCGCGGGTGGACCAGTTCGTGCAGTATTTGAAGCATTAGGAGTGCAGGATATAGTGGCAAAATCTTTAGGAACTTCTAATCCGTACAATATGGTTAAAGCAGCAATCAGCGCTCTTCGTAACGCCCAATCGCCTAAATTGATTGCCTTGAAGAGAGGTAAGCAGATTGGCGATATTATTAATCGGCGTGAGGAAGTAAAGAGAAAGGCTTAGGATATTTTGTCTAATAAGATCAAAATAACTCAAATTGCAAGTGGCATTGGTTCTACTACAAATCAAAAAAGAACCCTGAAAGGTCTTGGCTTTAAAAAACTTAACAGTAGTAAGACTGTTCAAGATGACCCATCAATTAGAGGCATGATCAAAAGCGTCAGACACTTAATTAAAGTGGAGAACATAGATTAATTAATTCCAGATCCATCATGAAATTAAATCAGCTAAAACATAAAAATAACTCTATTAAATCTAAAAAAAGACTAGGCAGGGGTATAGGTTCTGGTAAAGGAAAGACATGTGGTCGTGGGATGAAAGGTCAGAAGTCTCGCACAGGTGTTTCAATAAAAGGATTCGAAGGTGGGCAAATGCCTTTACATCGCAGACTCCCCAAAGTTGGTTTTAAAAATTTTTCCAGTAAAAGGTTGGCTTGGCTAAACATCAAACAGCTACAAGATGCTATAGATTCTGGGAAAATTCAATCTGATAAGGCAATTACGGAGGATGTGTTAATAAAATCAGGCCTTGTGAGAAAAAATCTAAATGGAGTGAAGCTTTTGGGGAATGGTGAAATAAAGGTAAAGCTAAACATTACGATCAGCGCCTTTTCTAAGAATGCCGAGAAGGCAATCAAGAAGCTAGGCGGCAGTTTAACTGCGCAATCGCAATCACAAAAGAATTTACAGTCGAAATTGAAAGATAACAAAGATCAAAAGGTAAAGCCGGAAGCCTCTATCAAAAAAGAGGAAACAAAAGATAAAAAGGATCTCTGATGGCATCAGTTGCTGAACAATTAGCATCAAATATTAATCTGGGAGCCATAGCTCAGGCAGAAGATTTAAAGAAAAGAATCTGGTTTGCGCTCGGAGCGTTGATTATATATCGCCTTGGTTCTTATGTTCCGACTCCAGGCATCGATCCAAATTCCCTGAGAGAGATATACCAACAAAATGCAGGGGGTATTTTGGGTATGTTCGATGTCTTTGCTGGTGGAGCTCTCGGGAGAATGTCAATTTTTGCCTTAGGTGTTATGCCTTATATTTCGGCTTCGATCATTATGTCGTTAATGACAGCAGTATCGCCACATTTAGAAGCTTTAAAGAAGGAGGGGCCTAGTGGAAGAACTAAGATCAATCAGTACACAAGGTATGGGACACTTGTGTTGGCTGCTCTGCAAGGTTATGGCATATCTGTTGGTTTAGAGGGCATGGAGAGCTCTTCAGGATCAGCAGTTATCGATCCAGGTTATTTCTTTAGGATCTCTACAGTGATAACTCTTACTGGTGGGACGCTTTTTCTCATGTGGCTTGGCGAACAGATAACACAAAGAGGGATTGGAAATGGTATATCACTAATAATCTTTACCGGCATAGTAGCAAATCTACCTATGGCGATCACTAGCACCTTAGAATTAGGGAGGACTGGTGCACTTTCAACTTTGTTAATATTGTTTATTATTCTGATAGTTATCGCCGTTATTGCTTTTATAGTATTTATCGAGAGATCATATAGAAAAGTAATTGTTCAATACCCTAGACGTCAAATGGGGAACAGAATGTTTGAGGGTGATAGCTCTCACATGCCTCTGAAGCTTAATACAGCTGGTGTTATCCCTCCTATATTTGCGAGTTCATTACTCTTGTTACCTATGACTATTGCTGGCTTTAGCTCTGGAAGTGGGCCTGATTGGGTTTCGTCGCTCGTTTCCGTTCTTGGTAGGGGGCAGCCACTTTATTTGCTGATCTATGTTTCATTTATAGTATTTTTTGCCTTCTTCTATACCTCAATTGTTTTTAATCCGGAAGAAACTGCAGAAAATTTAAGGAAGAATGGAGGATTCATTCCTGGAATTAGACCAGGTGAGAATACGGCTGTCTTTCTTGATCATGTGCTTACAAGGTTAACTTCTATAGGAGCAATTTATTTGGCTGCCGTTTGTATTCTTCCAGAAATCATGATGTCAAAATATTCGGTGCCCTTTTATTTTGGTGGAACAAGTCTTTTAATAGTTGTGAATGTTACAATGGATACCGTTACACAGATTCAGTCACATTTAATTGCTCACCAGTATGAGGGTTTATTAAAAAAAGCACGATTAAGAGAAAGATGAAGTTAATTTTACTTGGGCCACCCGGATCTGGAAAGGGCACTCAAGCTCAAAAAATAGAGAAAAAATATCATCTAAAGCAACTTGCGACTGGTGATTTGCTAAGGGATGAGATTAAATCTGGCTCGAAGATTGGTAGGGAAGTGAAGTCAATTATTGATAAAGGAGAGTTAGTTTCTGATAGCATTATTATTTCTCTGATTGAAAATTCTATTAATGATAAGAGGCTTTCCTCAGGTTTTGTTTTAGATGGATTTCCGCGTTCTTTATGTCAGGCCAAAGCTTTGGACAAGATACTCAATCAATATAATCTTGCTTTAGATGTTGTGATAGAGTTGCTGGTTGATGATAAAAAGTTAGTCGATCGTATAATTGGGCGCTTCAGTTGTACTGACTGTAGTGCGGTTTACCATGATGTTGATCATAAGACCAAAAAAAAAGGTATATGTGATAAATGTGGGTCTAGCAATTTTTCAAGGCGTAGTGACGACAATGAGGTGGTTTTTACAGAAAGATTGAAAGAATACTATCGTTTGACTGCTCCGATAATTCCATACTATAAAGACAAGGGGATATTGAAGTCGATTAATGCAATGAAATCAATAACATATACTGAGAATAGTATATATAAAATTCTAGATTCTGCGAAAGGGTAGAATTGTACATTTGTTCTTATTTGTTTGTGTTGACTTAGTGGTCTAGTTCCCTATAATTTCGCGACCCTAGTCAACCTGTTTGATATATATCTGGAGGAAGAATTGGCACGTATAGCAGGAGTAAACATACCAACTG
>CAYMIQ010000052.1:1268-6339 GCA_964390605.1 uncultured Rickettsiales bacterium | reverse complement strand
CCAAAGGGGAAACGCGTAGAAGTACGCTTCCCAGATGCATCTGGAAACCCATATTATACATATGCGGCTATGCTGATGGCTGGACTAGATGGAATCAAAAAGAAAATTAAACCACGAAAACCAGTCGAAGCAGATCTTTATGAGCTATCCGCTTCTGAACTCAAAGGCATACCGACAGTTTGCGCGAGCCTTCAAGAGGCAATAGACGCGCTCGACCAGGACCGTGCATTTCTAAAACAGGGCGATGTATTTACCGATGATATGATCGACGGCTACATTGAGCTCAAACAAGAGGAAATCCAGAAGGTAAATAACACCCCTCACCCAGTTGAGTTCGATTTGTATTATTCAGTCTAACACCTTGAGAATTTAGGCTACATGTAGCGACTAATATCCCCGTGACCACAATGTACTTGAATTGAGTGACGGGAATTTTATAATGCCAACATGTCAAAAAGAGCCTTAACAAAGGCAAGAATCAATTATTCAGCCAAAGATATAGAAGTACTCGAGGGCATCGATCCCGTCAGAAAAAGACCAGGGATGTACGTTGGCAGTGTTGATAAAGATGGATTGCATCATTTATTTGCAGAAGTTTTGGACAACGCTATGGATGAGGTTGTGGCTGGATTCGCTAGCTTAGTTAAAATCAATCTTTCGAAAAACCAGATTATTACTATCCAAGATAACGGGAGAGGTATACCCGTTGATCCGCACCCAAAATTTAAAAATAAATCTGCACTTGAAGTGATCCTCACAACATTACACACAGGAGGAAAGTTCAGCGAGAAAGTGTATAAAACCGCGGGCGGCTTACATGGTGTTGGTATATCCGTAGTAAATGCTTTATCTGATTACTTTATGGTCGAAGTCGCGCGCGATGGTTTCCTGTGGTCGCAAGAATATTGTAGAGGAAAGGCAAAAACAAAGATTAAGAAAAAAAAATATAATGGAAAAGAATCTGGTACTACTATTTCATTTCACCCTGATCCAGAAATTTTTAAAGACGAATCTTCCTTCTTGCCAAATAAATTATATCAAACAGCCAACTCAAAATGTTTCTTATTTCATAAAGTAAAAATGGAATGGTCATGCGACAATATGCTAATAAAAAAATTACAGGCTGATAAAAAATCCACTCCTGCAAAAAGTAAAATCCATTACCCAGGAGGAATCTTGGAATACATGAATAAAAGACTCAAGGATAATGGTCAGATAACAGAGCCATTCTATGGAAAGGTTAAATTACCGAGTGATAGTGGCTCAATAGAATGGGCCATTTCATGGTTAGAAAATAATGACACAAAGCCCCTATTTAAAGACTCCTTCTGTAATACAGTTCCAACACCAGAGGGCGGTAGCCACGAAGCTGCTTTTAAGTCAGGTTTAATGAGAAGTATAAAATCCTATGGAAATTTAATAAATTTAAAAGATTCTGCGCTAATATCTTCAGAGGATATGTCTGAAAACTCTTGTTTTTTGCTTTCTGCCTTTATAAGAAACCCTCAATTTTTTGGCCAAACAAAAAACAAATTAACCATGCCGGAAATTGTCAAAACTATAGAAAATTCAACTAAAGACTATTCCGATATATGGCTCAGCAAAAACCCAAGAGATGCAAAAAAGATTCTAAATTATCTAGTTGAAGTTGCATTGCAGAGAAAGCAGGCGAGAGAAGCAAAATTACTGATCCAAAGAAGCTCAACACGAAAAATCAGGTTACCTGGAAAATTATCTGATTGCACAAGAAGGGATTCAAAGGGAACAGAGTTGTTTATTGTGGAGGGAGATTCCGCTGGTGGATCTGCAAAGCAAGCTAGAAATAGGGAGACGCAAGCAGTGCTGCCTCTAAAGGGAAAGATTCTCAACGTTGCAAATGCATCAACGAACAAGCTGCTCGCTAATCAGGAACTACAAGATTTAAATCAGGCCCTTGGTTGTGGGACTGGAACGCAATATGAGGAAAAGAAACTTAGATATGAAAAAATTATCATCATGACCGACGCAGATGTTGATGGGGCGCACATTGCCTCACTGCTGATGACATATTTTTATCAAGAATTGCCTAAGTTAATAGAAAATGGGCATCTGTATCTTGCTGCGCCACCCCTGTACCGAATGACCAAGAAAGATACTATTAGATATGCACACGATGAAAAGGATAAGGATAATATACTGAAGAATATATTCAATAATGAACAAATCGTAGAAATTAGTAGATTTAAGGGACTTGGAGAAATGCCAGCGAAGGATTTAAAAGACACTACAATGAATCCAGAGACCAGGCAGTTGTTTAAGGTTTCTTTAACAAAAAGGAACGGCGGATCAGAAAAAAATCAGCAAAGAACTACCGCGAAACTAGTGGAAAGTCTAATGGGAAGGAAGCCAGAGCTCAGACTAGAATTCATTAAACAAAATGCAAAATTCATAAAGGATCTATATATATGAATAAAGTGTGATAACTAGCTAATTAATTGACTAATGATTTTAAACTTTTGATTCTTTGAATCTTCAATCCATTCAAATACTACCATTTCAGTACTAACTAAATTACATCCATAATCCCCTAATCTTTTATTTGCTATATCTTTACTGTGCTTTGCTCTTGATGAGATAGCATCCAGCACAACAAAAGGATCATAATTCATGTTCTTTAAATCTGCAGCTGTTTGCAAAACGCAGACATGTGCTTCAATCCCAACAACTATTATCTGCGGGCGATTAAGAGACTTCAGAATCTTAAGAAACTTTTTTGACTTCCCGCAAGAGAAGGTTGTTTTTTCAATGATCTTCGAATATGGAAATTTTTTTATTTCAGGAGCGGTGTTTCCTAAACCCTTGGGATATTGCTCTGAGAGTAAAACCGGAATTTTTAATATATTCGCAGACTGGATTAATATTTTCGTATTTTGGAGTATCTTGCGTCGATTGAGCATCTTTGGAAGCAGTCTCTCCTGCATATCAATAACTAACAAACAAGATTTATTTTTATCGATTAACATGGCAGCTTATTAAACATTATATGATTATTAAGATATACTTTTTATATAAAGATTTGTATCTTAACTATTATAAGGTAACATACGAATAAAACTTTTATCTTATGGAAAAGATATCTTGTAAATACATACATCTATTCACAGCTTGTTTTCTTTTGATGTCTTGCTCTGGAGACTTGCAGGAATCTATGGGACCAGCTGGAGAGCCAGGAACCGAGCTCAGCATTACTCAATTCTCTGATATTCCTATACCCAGTGGTGCGAAACTAGACCCGACACGGACTATAGTTCTTGGAAAGAGTCAAAACGAATGGACGGGAAGGCTATCTTTTTCTAACTGGAAATCAGTAACTGACAATTATGATTTCTTTATCAGCGAACTACCAAAATTTGGATGGACGGAAGTTGCTCAAATTCGTTCCGAAATTGGAATCTTGACATACCAAAGCGGAGACAGGATGTTAATTACAAAAATTCAAGAGGCTATTCTATGGGGTTCTGAGATTGAAATGATAGCATCACCTATAACACAACAGCAAAATTAGTTTAGAGAAATACCAAAGCAGCTAAACCAAGGAAAGCAAGAAAACCAACGACATCGGTAATCGTAGTCAGAAAAGTACCAGAAGCGATAGCGGGATCAATTCCAAGTCTATTTAATCCCAGTGGAATCGCTGCACCTGCAAGAGCTGCAACTATTAAATTAATTACCATAGCTGCCGCTATTATTGATCCAATTATTACGTCACCGAACCACCACCAAGCAATGAATCCAGTAATGAGGGCAAATAACAATCCATTAACACTTCCAACAATCAATTCTTTTCTTACCGCCCTTAACGCGTTAGTTTCTGTTAATTCTTTCATGGCAATGGCCCTAACGGCAACCGTCAGGGTTTGTGTGCCAGCAATCCCACCCATTGATGCTACAATGGGCATCAAAATAGCTAATGCGACAACTTTATCAATTGTGCTCTCAAAAAATGATATGACATAAGACGCCAAAAATGCAGTGCCAAGGTTAAGAAAAAGCCATCTAAATCGTGATTTCGTTGTATCCATGACGGCTCCATAAAAATCATCTTCCGCCACCCCTCCTAAGCGCATAATGTCTTCTCCAGCCTCTTCGTCAATCACATCGACCACATCATCAATTGTAATAACTCCAACCAGCTCCTTCTTTTTATTGATTACCGGACTCGAGGTCAGGTTTCTCTTCCTGAACAAAAAAGCAACCTCCTCTTGATCCATTTCTGCTGCAACCGGCAGTAATGCAGTTTCCATAATTTTTGATACTAGAACAGTGCGTCTAGATTTCAATAAACGACTTAACGGAACACTACCAACTAATTTCTTCTTAGAATCAATCACGAATATATCGTAAAAATCTTCTGGAATTTTTTTCTCCGATCTTAAGAAATCCATTATATTTCCTACCGACCATGATTTTTTCACAGAAACGTATTCACGTTGCATAAGCCGGCCTGCGCTCTCCTCTGGATAGGAAAGACTTGCGCGCAACTTTACCCTTTCTTCTTTAGGGATTTCCTTTAGAATTTTTTTCTTAGTCTCCTCTTCTAAATCTTCAATAACATCAACTGCGTCATCACTATCTAACTCAGAAATTGCTGCTGCCGCCTCCTCGGTACCTAATTTTTCTAACACCTCCTCACGGACTGTATCGTCCAACTCCGCTAATACTTCTGGATCCAAATCATCGCGCACAATTTCTATAATAGAATCTCTCTGATCCTGATTTAGATTTTGAATCAAGTTTGCGATCTCATAAGATTGCAACTCTGAGATAATCTTCCTAACCTTTGCAGGTTTATTTTCTGTGATAGCGTCAATAACGGGCTGAACGTAATCCACCATAGACTGAGAGACCTCAGTCAGAGGAGTCTTTGCTTCGCTTTTCTGATTCTTTTTTTGGTTTTTTTCCGACATAAATACTCCTATCCCAAATATCTAATATAGGATGACTCTCCTAAAACATAAAGTGCAATTATAAATGGTGCGGTCGAGAAGACTCGAACTTCCACAGGATATTATCCTACAGCGACCTCAACGCT
>CAYMIQ010000052.1:0-1258 GCA_964390605.1 uncultured Rickettsiales bacterium | reverse complement strand
CCGCCACGACCGCAAGCAATCCCGAAATAACAGATAGTGAGCTCTCAATCAAGAAATTAGGGCTATTTTGTCGGAAGTTGTCTAAAGCCAGTCCCTATATCCTTTCCTTTATAGGCGCTCACATCAACACTTGTTACCTTTGCTAAGGGCGGACCTGACCAAGAAATTTTTTTTATCTCCTCAATATGCTCTCTAATTCCAGAAACAACAGTCTCAACACGTCCATCATTCAGGTTCCGTATCCATCCAGAGAGACCTAAATTAATAGCCTTCTCCATAAACCAGGCTCTGTACCAAACGCCCTGAACTCTTCCAGAAATTACTAAGTGGACGGAAAGTTGTTTGATAGTCAAAATCACTCCATAGTCAAAATTGTTTGGTCAACTTCAACCGACTTGCCAACTTCTGCATCTACTGTCTTGATTGTACAATCTCTCTCAGCGCGTAAAATATTCTCCATCTTCATCGCCTCAATTACGGCCAACTCTTCTCCTGCTCTTACACTTTGACCTGCTTCAACAGCAATCGATACCAACAATCCAGGCATTGGTGAAAGTAGTGAGTTCGATCTGTCAAAAGTTTTTTCTTTGAGCATCAACTTTTGTAGTCTAGCAGCAGAAGGACTGAGCACTAAAACTTTGAGTCCAGATCCATTGTAAATCAGGCTATAGGTATTATTTGATCCAACTTCAACCTTTACCGAGATTTTTGCACCATTGTACTTTGTTCTAAATATTCTATCGCCAAACTGCCAACCAGAAATTATAGAAAACTTTTGTTTATTCAGCGCAATAACAAAACCAGAATCTTTATTAATAGAACCTAATATTTTTGCACGATATCGTTTTCTTTTCGTAATAATAGACCAGTCATTATCTATAGCAGTTTTTATGTTATCTACCTGCCCACTGATTGTGGAGAATCTTTCAATAACCCTTCGATGAAGAAAGCAAGCAATTACAGCTAATAATTTTTTATCTTTATTGATGACATCAAATGGGTTGTGACCTTCTGGATATTCTTCTGCGATAAAATTTGTTGAAATTCTTCCACGAATGAATCTCTGATGACAAAAAACTGAAGATAGAAAATTAATATTATGAGAAACCCCCTTTACATAAAATTCGTTAAGCGCTTCTCCCATTTTACTAATAGCCTGTTTTCTGTTAGTCCCATAAGCGCAGAGCTTAGATATCATAGGATCATAGAACATACTAATCTCAGAACCTTCCTCAACGCCGGTATCAACACGAATATT
>CAYMIQ010000051.1:0-6348 GCA_964390605.1 uncultured Rickettsiales bacterium | reverse complement strand
TGCGCGCAGATCTTGCAGAACTGTTTTAAGACAATTGCTTAATGTCCTGGCTTCCTGGTTCTCGCCAGTACTTTGTTTTACAGCCGAGGAAGTTTGGGGCAATATAAATAATGATGATCATAAATTATCTTTAGAAAAAAGTGTCCATTTGTGCGATTTGCCAAAAATCCCCGCAAAGTGGAGCTGCAAAGATTTAAATGCAGAGTTTGATCTGTTACGTAATGTTCGGAGAGTTATAACAGGTGCGCTTGAAATTGAGAGAGGTAAGAGAAATATCGGGTCTAGTCTAGATGCTTGTGCAATTGTTTATTTGGGAAAGAAATATGAGAAAATTTTTAATAATTTTAATTTAGCGGAGATTGCGATTACTTCTAGCATCAAGATTGGTGAGGGGTCTATTCCGGATAATGCATATACCATTGATTCAGTAGAGGAGGTAGGTGCGCAAATTGTTTTGGCTGAAGGTAAAAAGTGTTCTCGCTGTTGGAAGGTTCTTAGTGAAGTGGGATCTAATCAGGGACACGATAGCCTTTGTTTGAGATGCGTTGATGTTGTTGATAAAGCATGATTAAAAACTCCCTAAAGAATTTGCTACCTAATCTTTTTCTTATTTTATCAATCATTGCTTTTGATCAAGTAACAAAATTAGCAATTTTGAATAAATTTGCTAATCCAGAATCCTTTTATCAAGGGATGGAAATTACTTCTTTTTTAAATTTTGTTTTAGTGAGAAATAGAGGGATTAGCTTTGGTTTGTTTTCCGAGTATGAAATTAGCTGGCTGATAAGTATATTGACCATAGGTATTGTAATTATCTTATTTGTGTGGATGAGAAAGTTGGGCGGATCAGCTTTGGCTTTATATTTTTCTTTGATAATTGGAGGTGCTATAGGCAATTTGGTTGATCGCTTAAATTATGGATTTGTGGTTGATTTTATTGATTTTCATTTCTTTGGATGGCATTGGCCGGCTTTTAACATAGCAGATTCAGCAATAACCTTGGGGGTATTGCTGTTACTTTTGGCATCATGCTCAAATAATTTTAAACTTTTTTCTAAATTCTGATAGAATAGCGCACGAAAGGGTTCATTCGGGGATATGCTTAGGCCGTATTTAAAACTACCTTTTACTTTTCTTTTACCTCTTACGTTTTTAATAACTATGGGCTGTGAATCTATGAGCGAATGGAAGGAAGATTTTTCGCGAGCAGTGGGTTGGGAGAAGGCGGAGTCACTAGAAAAAGAGGAGATTGTGATAGCGCCACCACTTGTACTTCCTCCTAATTATGAACTTAAGGCTCCAGAATCGGGGGAGGCCCCAAGGCAATATGCAGAGGATTTTCCTGAGCAAAGCGTATCTGACGATAATTATAATGATTTATTTGACGCTAACGCTCCGATTGGGGAATTTGATGAGAGTGTTGATAGGCGTCCAGAAAATTATCAAACTTCTAAAAGCACCATGCATCCTTCGCCTTCAAGAAATATTCGCTACGATACAGTAAATTCGATATTTAAGAATGCCTTGCAGAATTATCGTAATGCGAATCGTGATTCTAGTTATTCTCGTCAATATTATAATGAACAATATTCCAGAACATCTTCCCGTGATAATCCCGCATACGTTAATCAAAATCAAAACATTAGCCAGGTTGAAGCAGCAGGTGATTTGTCTACTTACAAGGATGAGCCTATGCCTATTGGAGAAGTGACAGACGGTAGTTCAGACGATGTGCGAACTTGCGAAAAAATTAGAAAAGATATTTGGGGAGAATATGTGTGCGTCGATTAAACGTGCCTCAAAAATTTTTTGAATAAAACGAAATTGTGTTTTACTTATTTTTGAAAAACGTCTTCTTATTTTTTCTTATCTTGATTTTTTCTCTTAATCCAAAGTCTACGGAATCTAAAATTTATGACTCAGAATCCTTTTTTTTAGATAATGGATTACAGGTGATTGTGCTTCCGAATCACTTGAGCCCCGCTGTTATTCAGATGCTTTGGTATAGATTTGGTTCTGCGGATGAAGGCGTTGGCAAGTCTGGTATTGCTCATTTTCTAGAACACTTGATGTTTAAGGGGACACATAAAACCAAGCCTGGAGAATTTTCTAAGATTGTTGCTGAACATGGTGGTCGAGATAATGCGTTTACTTCTTATGATTATACGGGTTATTTCCAGATAGTTCCAAAAGATCAGCTAGCAAAGGTCATGGAGCTGGAAGCAGACAGGATGGTTAACCTCAAATTAAGCGAAGACGATGTATTGGTGGAACGAGAAGTTATTTTACAAGAAAGGAGAGAAACTACTGAGGATAAACCTCAGCGTATTTTGGGAGAAATGATGATGGGTATGCTTTATAATGGTCATCCTTATTCTATTCCTATTATTGGATTTAATCACGAAATGAGAACCTTATCGAAGAAAGATGCCCTTGATTATTATGCAAAATACTATGCCCCCAATAACGCAGTTCTTCTTATATCCGGTGATGTGAGTGTGGAGGAAGTCGAATTTCTCGCAAAGAAGTATTTTGGCCCAATTCCAAGACGTCCAATTCCGAAACGGGATCGTAAATCTGCTAAGGAAGGAAGGAAGCCACAGAGTGTAGTTTATGAAAGTCAAAATGCTAATTCCCATGTTTGGCAAAGATTTTATTTAGCACCAAGCTATAATGCAGGCGAGACAAAGAATACTTACCCGCTATTAGTTCTTTCAGAGATCTTGGGATCAGGTTCGACAAGTTATCTTTACGATTTGCTGGTGGTTAAGAAAAAAATCGCTATATCTGTCGGCTCGTATTATGATGCTGATAATTTAGATCTGGGAAGGTTTGTAATTTATGCACTACCAGCTCCCGGTATTAGTATAGAAAAGATGGAGACTGCAATAGAAAATGCTTTAGGTGTTTTCGTTGATGAAGGTTGGTTAGATATTACGGAGCGTTTTCAAAAAACAAAAAATAGATTAATAGCTGAGGAAATTTATAATCGAGATAGCTTATATTACCCAGCAAGGATCTTTGGTACAGCATTGGCGAATAATCAAGCAGTTGATGATGTTGAAGGGTGGTCTAAAAGATTAGATTCTGTTTCTCTCAAGGATGTTTTTCATGCGGCTAAATTTATTTTTAATCAGATGTACGTTACTGGGATATTGATTCCTAAGGAAACAGAGATCAAATGAAAAGTATTTCGAAAATAATGATTAACATCATTTTTTTTGGTTTTATTTTGTTCTCGACTAGATTTGCTTTAGGGTCTGATCTGCAAATTGAAGATATCAAAACCCCAGGCGGAATTAATGTTTGGTTTGTTCAAGAAGAATCGTTACCCATTGTTTCTGTTAGCCTCATTTTTCGTGGGGGATCATCTCTAGATCCTGATACAAAAGAAGGTTTGGCGGTGATGGTGTCAAGCCTTATAGATGAGGGTGCCGGTGATTTAAATTCCTATGAATTCCAAAAGAAGCTTTCAGATCTTTCCATTTCACTTAGTTTTGATTCTGATCGAGATTCTTTTTCTGCTAGCCTAAAGACCTTACGTTCCCATTATAAGGAGGCATTCAAGCTTTTAGGTTTATCTCTTAACAAGCCCCGGTTTGATGATGAACCAGTTTCTAGAATCAAAAATCAGATTATGTTAAAGCTAAAAATGGATGCTGCTGATCCAGATAGGATTGCCTCCAAACTTTGGTTTCAAAAGGCATTTGTAAATCACCAATACTCCAAGTCTCTTTATGGAAGTCAAGAGAGCATCAGAGATATTTCTGTTAATGATATGAGAAAATTTGTTGCTCAGAGATTTTGTTTAGACAATTTGATTATTAGTGTGGTTGGCGATATATCAGAATCTGAATTAATACATGTTGTTGATCAAAATTTGGCTATGCTTCCTAACTGTAATTTTAATTATGTTCGCAATAGCATAAAACTGCTTAATTCTGGCATTTATTTAGAGAAAAAACCATTACCACAAAGCACTATTTTTTTTGGTCAAAAGGGCGTTATGAGAGACGATCCTGATTATTTTGGGTTAAGGATGCTAAATTATATCATTGGCGGCGGCGGTTTTGTTTCAAGACTAACAAAAGAAATTCGAGAAAAGGAGGGGTTAGCTTATTCGATTTACTCTTACTTGTTGTCGCTTAATGATGTTGGGATTATTTACGGTGGTGTTGCGACTAGAAATGATCAGGTCCCCCAAGTAATTGGAAAAATTAAATCGGAATGGAAAAAATTTTCCGAAGGAAAAATCTCTGAATCTGAGGCTCAGCAGGCGAAAGATTTTCTAATTGGTTCATTTCCGTTAAGTTTGACGAGTCGAGATCGAATCGCGAATCTTTTGACTTCGATGCAGTATCATGAATTAGGAGCTAATTATCTTAAAAATCGTGCTAAACTGATAGACAGCGTTACGATTCAAGATCTTAAGAGAATAGCGAAGAAGATATATAAATCAGATAATTTGCTTTTTGTTATTGTGGGTGATCCTCAGGACGATTACGAAGCAACTTCTTTATCGAAATATTAAAGACATGAACATAACACAAAATATCACCGGTTGTTTTAATGCTAAAATAGGTTCGGGTGGGGCTAGCCGAGAGAAATATAACAAGGTTCTAAAGCAATCTAAGAAAACTATAAACCTTATCAGTAATATGATTTCGGATGAGAGCCCTTTGTTATGTTTGCCTTTTCAAAAAAAGGATCTCATGGACCTTGAGGCATTGGTTTCAGAATTTAGGCGTAAATTTGACAAAGTCGTTATATTAGGAACTGGCGGATCAAGCCTAGGTGCACAAGCGATTTGTTCATTGAGCGATTACAAGACTAGACAGAGACGTAAAAATCCTAAGCTTATTTTTGTGGAAAACATAGATCCGATTAAGTTTGAGACTCTTTTTAAAACAGTGAATCATTCCAAAACTGGTTTTGTTGTGATTTCAAAATCAGGCAATACTTTGGAAACAGTTAGTCAATTTCATCTTTGCTTCAATTTTATGAAAAGAAAGCTTGGCATTAAGAGGGCAGCAAGGCATTTTGTTCTTATTACGCAATCTGGAAGAAATATCTTAAGGGCAACTGCAGAGCACTTAAATATTATCATTTTAGATCATGATGAAAATTTAGGTGGAAGATACTCAGTTTTTTCGTTGGTCGGTCTTTTTCCTGCTATGCTTGTTGGATTGAATCCATACTCATTTCGTGAGGGTGCAAAAGATATTTTGCGCACAGTATTGAAGAAAAAGGCCCCAAAGAATTTGGAGCCCTTCAAGGGTGCATCCATAGCTTTTTCTCTCGCCAAACATAAGAAAAAAACTAATACAGTTTTAATGCCTTATTCTGATCGGCTGGCTTCGTTTGTCCTTTGGTTTCGACAGCTTTGGGCAGAGAGTCTTGGTAAAGGAGGTTGTGGAACCACCCCAATCGGCTCTATTGGCACGATAGACCAACATAGCCAATTGCAATTGTACGTTGATGGACCCGATGACAAATTTTTTACCCTTATTAAAATTACAGCGGAGCACAAAGGGAGCAAAATAATGCCTGTTGGCATAAAAGATCGATCCTTGGATTTTTTGTATAATCGCACAATTGGTGATGTCATGAGTTGTGAATTAGAAGCCACTAGGTCTATTTTAATTCAGAACAAAAAACCTATTAGGCTACTTGAGATTCCCAAGGTTAATGAGAGGGGGCTGGGATCTTTAATGATGCATTTTATTTTAGAGACCATTATTACTGCTGATTTATACAAGATTAATCCTTTCGATCAGCCAGCTGTGGAAAGTGGAAAAGAGTTGGCAAAAAAATATCTAGGTAAAACTAAATTTTAGTTTTCTTTTTCTTCATTTATTATATTTTAAAAATAGAAATTGACTTGAGGAAACAACTATTTTTCTGATTAGTGAAAAATTATTTATGAGATCAAAGTTGTCTTGTTTTCCTAGCTCTACTATCCCCACTGCATTCTTTTTTAAAATTTTTTGCTTCTTTAACACCTCAAGAATCTTGGTGATTATTTTGCTTTTGTATGGTGGGTCGATAAAGAATAATGAAAAAAAATTCTCAGTACTTTTAATTTGAGTTGCATCTTGATTAGTAACCGCACAACTCTCTTCCAATCCTAATCTTTTTATATTACGTTTTACAATCTTGGATGCATTAATATCGTTGTCAACAAATAGAACATTTTTGGCACCTTGTGATAGAGCTTCAAATCCTAGCGCCCCAGTCCCACAACACAAGTCTAGGGCATTCGCTCCTTTTATAATATTTTTTTTCTCACTTATTAATGCGCTGTGTCGCAATATATTGAATATAGATTCTCGTGCTCGGTCAGAAGTC
>CAYMIQ010000050.1:0-6358 GCA_964390605.1 uncultured Rickettsiales bacterium | reverse complement strand
TTCAATTCCACCAACACCCCATCCAAGAACTGATAGTGCATTGACCATGGTAGTGTGACTATCAGTACCAATAACTGTATCTGGATAAACAATTTTTTTATCAAACTTTTGATCCGACCAGATAACTTTTGAAAACTTTTCTAGGTTTATCTGATGACAAATACCTGTGCCAGGTGGAACGATTCGTAAAGTCTCGAAAGCCTTTTGCCCCCATTTTAAAAAATTATACCTTTCTTGATTGTTGGAAAATTCAGAAGCAATGTTCTTTTGCAAAGCACCACTGCTAGATGTAAAGTTAGCAGTAACAGAATGGTCTACAACCAAGTCTACGGGTTTAAGTGGATTGATAATTTTTGGATCTAGCCCAAAGTTAGCGATAGCACTTCTCATAGCTGCAAGATCAACGATAGCTGGAATACCTGTGAAATCTTGCATCAAGACTCTTGCTGGGTTAAACGAAATTTGGCTTAATTTTTTACGCGACTTTTTTTGATAATTAACAACAAATTTTCTGATATCATCTGCACTTATAGACTTTGTGTTCTCATGCCTAAGAAGATTCTCAAGTAAAATTTTTATCGATACTGGCAAACGATTCATATTGCCAAGACCAGCTTTTGAGGCAAGACTTAAACTATAATAATAATATTTATTTCTCCCTAAACGAAAGTTAGTAAGACAGCTAAATGTATCGAGATGTTCTTTTTGCAATTTTCACCTTATATTATACCAGTAATACCACTTTCTAAAAAGCCATTGTTTATTAAATAGAAAATATAGTTACGCTATATAAAATTATTATATTTGTCGCAGAATCTCTTTTCGCGATGTACACTACCAAAAATCTAGACAACAAAGGAATGAAAATGCTTTCTGTATATAATCTTGAGTGCAAAAGAAACGAAAGAACTATTTTTTCTAATATTAATTTCTCTCTTAAAAAAGGGGAGGGCTTGGTGTTAAGGGGGGCCAACGCTAGTGGGAAAACTAGTTTACTGCAAATTTTATCAGGCCTTCTAAAACCTTTTACCGGCGCTATTACTTGGAACGGGAAAAATATAATCGATGAAATTGAAGAATTTAAAGCTAATATTATCTATTCCGGACACAAAAATGGGGTTAGAGCAACTCTAACAGTTGAAGAAAATTTAACTTTCTGGGCAACCTTATTATTGAATAAAAAACCATATAAAAAAACGATCGGCACAGCGTTAAAAAAATATAATATTTCTCACTTAGCTGAAACGCCCTGCCATATGCTTTCTGCTGGTCAGATTAAAAAGGTGGCCCTGTGTCGTGTCTTAATTTCAAAAGCCACAATATGGATTCTAGATGAACCAGATAATTCACTTGATACAAAAAATATTTCGATACTAAAAAAAAGCTTAATCCAGCATTTGCGTTTAGGAGGGATATTTATTTTGGCGACACACAGAAATTTTGATATTAGAAACACTAAAATAATAACACTAGGGTAGGTCGTTGAGACAGTTTTTCGCGATAATAAAAAGAGATATGAGTATTTCATGGAGACATGGGGGAGATGGGTTAATATCAATAGCATTTTTTATTATAGCGTTATCATTGTTTCCTTTAGGTGTGGGACCTGACGAAAAAATTTTAGCTAAAATAAGTACTGGAATTATCTGGATTGTTACTCTTCTTTCTATCCTATTATCTTTAGATAAATTATTTTATTCCGACTATGAAGATGGGAGTTTAGAGATAATGCTGACCAGTCCGATATCAACTGAAATTTTAGTTATTGCAAAATGTATCGCAAACTGGATTGTTAGTTGTTTGCCTATTATTTTGCTGTCTCCATTAATTGCAAGTATGTTGTATTTGCGTGCTTCTGAAATTGCAACATTAGTGATTACGCTTTCTATAGCCACTCCGTTATTAACCATGATTGGAGCAGTTGGAGCATCTCTAACGATAGGCACTAGATTGAGAAGCGTGCTAACGGCAATCTTGATTCTTCCCCTGTATACACCGGTCCTGATATTTGGGACTAGCGCAGTCGAAGCACACGCCAATGGCATCGATTCTAGTAGTCATATTATGATTCTGTGCGCGCTACTATTGGGTATGGGGCCATTATTGATAATCGCCTCTGCCATGATATTAAGAAACTTAAAGAATGAATAGAGGTGAGAATTGAAAAAAATTATTAATGCACAGTCCTTTCTGGAACTTACCAAACCAATCATACGCTGGTTCGCTCTGGCAACTATATTTTTAATAACCTTGGGACTGTATTTTAGTCTAATAAAATCACCTCCAGACTATCAACAGAGTGAGGCTGTGAGAATCATGTATGTACATGTTCCTGCCGCTTGGATGAGTTTGTTCATCTACGCATGTATTGCGGGATCCAGCGCAATTGCCCTTATATGGAAAAACCCACTTGCCTTTGTCTTTGCGAAAGCCAGCTCGCCTATAGGTGCTCTATTCACACTAATCACCTTAGTCACTGGATCTCTTTGGGGAAAACCAATGTGGGGTACTTGGTGGGTTTGGGATGCAAGACTAACATCAGTATTATTATTATTATTTATCTATATAGCCCATATCTCACTACTATATGCATTCGACAACCCAAGAAAGGGAGAAAAACCGTCAGCCATCTTAGCTTTAGTTGGTGTGGTCAATTTGCCTATCATTAAATGGTCCGTTGACTGGTGGAATACTTTACATCAACCTGCAAGTGTTACCCGCTTAGATGCCCCTGCTATACACTATGAAATGCTGATACCACTATTGATCATGGGATTAGCATTTATGCTCTATTATACAACAATCACAATTATACGAATGCACAATGAAATACTGACACGTAAAATTAACAGTCTTCGCATAACATAAAAAATGGGAATACAGAAAATTGAATAATTTTTTTTATATGGAAAGCTACGGATTTTTTATCTGGTCTGCATATCTATTTGCGACGCTAACTTTAGTTGGACTGGTCATAATTTCAAATAAATCTCTCAAAAGGACTAGAAAAATTTATAAGAATCTAACTAAGAAAAATAATAAAAAATGAATCAGATTAAGACAAGATTTGTCAAAATTCTCATAAGCGTTACTTTCTTGTCTATCGCAACTGGAATAATACTTGTAGCGCTTCAGGATAATTTAGTCTTTTTCCACAGTCCTTCAGAAATTAAAGAAAAAGAAATTTCTAGCACACAGCGAATTCGCGTAGGAGGATTAGTCGTAAAGGACAGCATCAATTTCTCTTCATCTAAAGCAGTGGTATCTTTTCAAATAACTGATTTGAACAAAGACTTAAAAATTGTGTACGAGGGAATTCTTCCGGACCTATTTCGCGAAGAACAAGGCATAATTGCTGAAGGATATTTGACATCAGAAAATTATTTTGTAGCAGATCAGGTATTAGCAAAACATGATGAGAATTATATGCCACCAGAAATTGCAGAAACATTAAAGGAAAATAAAAAGTGATACCAGAGATAGGCCATTTCACACTTATAACTGCAACAATGATATCTTTCCTGCAGGGCGCTTGTCCATTATTTGGAGATTTACTAAAACAGAAAAAGGCTAAAAGTTTAATATTAACCAAAATTGCTGTGCCGGCAGCAAAAGTGCAATTTCTTTTAATTCTTATTACATTCTCTTGTTTAATTATTTCATTCACTCAATCAGATTTTTCATTACTACTCGTTGCAAATCACTCAAATACACAACTGCCTTTTATTTATAAAATATCTGCTACTTGGGCTAATCATGAAGGCTCTATGATACTCTGGGTGTTTGTGTTATCGGTTTTTGGCTATCTTGCTAGCCGCACCCGAAAGGATATTCCAGAGAATTTTCAGTACCGCTCTCTGGCTATTCAGGGACTGATTAGCTTTGGATTTCTTTTATTTATTGTCTTAACTTCCAATCCATTCGAAAGATTATTTCCTCCAGAAATTGATGGTCGTGATCTCAATCCATTACTACAGGATCCAGCCCTGGCATATCATCCTCCATTTTTATACTTGGGATATGTCGGCTTCTCTATGACATTTTCGTTTTCTATAGCCGCCTTGTTAGGTGAAAAGATCAATCAAGATTGGGCCAGATGGGTTAAACCATGGACCTTAGCTGCCTGGAGTTTCTTAACTATCGGAATCGCTATGGGAAGTTGGTGGGCCTACTACGAACTAGGGTGGGGTGGTTTTTGGTTCTGGGATCCAGTTGAGAATTCAGCTCTCATTCCGTGGTTAGTTGGCACAGCTCTGATTCACTCATTAATTGTTTTGGAAAAAAGAAATCATTTGCAAAGTTGGACTATTCTACTCTCAATACTAACTTTTGCCTTTTCTTTGACAGGAACTTTTCTAGTAAGGTCTGGCATTTTATCCTCGGTACATACTTTTGCAAATGATCCTGAAAGGGGCGTTTACATCTTAATATTAATAGTTATTGCCATTGGATCATCGCTAATTCTTTATGCAAAAAAGATTCCTAAAATTACAACAGACACACATTTTAAAATGTTATCAAGAGAAGGTGCTATTCTCTTTAATAATATACTTTTAACTACGATAGCCTGTACGGTATTTCTGGGTACATTATACCCTCTGGTGCTAGATGTAATGGATATTGGAAAGATTTCAGTCGGAGCCCCATTTTTTAATAAAACATTTATACCCTTAGCAATACCTGCAACCATAAGCATGGCAGTTGCACCTTTTTTAAGCTGGAAAAATGCAGACCTATTAAAAGCCTTGTTAAGATTGCGCGTTGTTTTTCTATCTACATTGCTGATCGCTGTATCAGTTTGGTATATTACCAATGGTGGGCCGATTTTAGCATTAATCAGCATTTTTGCAGGTATTTGGTTATTTTTAGGTACAATCTTGTCGTTTTTAGATCGTATTCAATTTGCTAAATTAAAGATTCAAGATTCTCTGAAACGAGCCAAGAACATAACTATCGCAAAGTATGGAATGACTTTTGCTCACATTGGAATAGCATTTGTTCTATTGGGAATAACGGGAAATAGTCTTTGGAAGATCGAAAAAATTCAGTATCAAAAAATTGGAGAAATGATCCCGCTGGCTAACTATGAGGTCACACTAAAAGATGTAAAAGAATTAAACGAAAAGAATTATCGTACAGTTAAAGGTGATTTTCTTATCACTAAACAACAAAAAAAGATAACAACACTAATGCCTGAAAAAAGATTCTATCCAGTCAGGCAAGACGTAACAACAGAGGCAGATATTTTCTCTTCATTTCTGGGGGATCTGTATGTTGTAATTGGTGAACCGCATCAGACAGAAAAGAATACCTGGATTACGAGGTTATTTTACAATCCATTGACTCCATGGATCTGGATTGGCTCAGCTTTAATGTTTTTTGGAGGTTTTATTTCCATAGTTGAAAGAAGATCAAAAAATGAAAATTAAATTTTTCGTACCAATATTGACCTTCGTCATTATTATGGGAGTCCTGTGGCTAGGTTTAAAGTCAAAGCCTGAAAATATACCATCGGTTTTGATCAGCAAACCGGTTCCGCAATTTTCAATACCTTCATTAAAAACCGAAAATGTAAAACTCAGCAGACAAATAATAATCGGCAAGGTTGGTATTTTGAATATTTTCTCTTCATGGTGTATTCCATGCCTCGTGGAGCATCCACAAATGGAAAAACTATCTAACCATTACAAAATTCCTATATATGGAATAAATTATAAAGATAAAAAAGAAGATTGCCAAAAATGGCTTGAAAAACACGGAAACCCATATCAAGTAATTGGCCTAGATCCTACAGGTAGAGCAAGTATTGAATTTGGATCCTATGGTGTTCCAGAAACCTTCTTGATCGATCAACACGGAATAATTAGATACAAGCATACCGGACCTGTTACAAAAAGTGACATGAATGAGATAATTTTACCATTAATTGAAAAGATGCATGATTAGATTAAAATTATTTATTATCCTAATCGCTCTCCTGTTATTCCCAAATATAGAGGCATTATCGGTTGAGCCTGAGGAAATACTTAATAATCAAATTCTAGAAGAACGAGCCAGAGATATCAGCAAAAAACTTCGCTGTCTAGTTTGTCAAAATCAATCTATAGATGAGTCTGAAGCAGCCCTTGCTAAGGATCTAAGAATCATTGTTCGTGAGCGCTTAGAAATGGGAGACAGTAATAAAGAAGTTATAAGTTTTATCAGAAGTAGATATGGTGATTTCGTCTTACTAGATCCTCCAATGAACAAAAAAACATTAGTATTGTGGCTGAGCCCGATCCTAATTTTGATTATTTGGCTTATCTTTCTAAGAAAAATTTCTCGAAAAAAGAAATTATTCTAGATCAATAACACCAGA
>CAYMIQ010000049.1:0-6359 GCA_964390605.1 uncultured Rickettsiales bacterium | reverse complement strand
TAGTGAATTACAAGGGGAAAAGATAGACATTGTTCCTTGGTCAGAGGATACAGCAACTTTTGTAGTCAACTCACTTGCGCCAGCCGAGGTTTCTAAAATCATAATTGACGAGGATACCAAAAGAATTGAAGTGGTAATCCCTGATGATCAACTAAGCTTAGCTATTGGCCGTCGGGGTCAAAATGTTCGACTGGCGTCCACTCTTTCCGGTTGGGAAATTGATATTTTGACCGAGGAACAAGAATCTGAAAAACGCAGTCAAGAGTTTAAAGAGAAATCAAAAATTTTAACAGAATCTCTGGAGATAGACGATGTAATTGCACATTTATTGGTTACAGAAGGCTATGCTTCTCCTGATGAATTGACAATTGTTACTCCAGAAGAATTAACAAAAATCGAAGGTTTTGATTCAACAATTGCTGAAGAGGTTATTTCCAAAGCTAAAAAATTTGTTTCTGCGCGCAATAAAAAGATTGATCAAGAAATTGATAAGCTCGGTATTTCGAGGGAGTTGCTTGACTTACCTCACATGGAGCCCAGTGATTTATTTACTTTGTCCAAATCTGGCATTCAGACATTAGATAATTTAGCCGATCTAGCAAGTGATGAATTAATTGATATTTTTGGTGCAGGTAAATTACAGGTAAAGCAAGCCGACGAAATTATCATGGCTGCTAGGGAGCATTGGTTTCAGGATGATAAGGCGAAAGAAAATAAGACTGAAGATTCTTCTACCAATAAAGACGAAAAGGACACTGCAAAGTTAAGTAAGGAGGAAAAGTAATTTTGTCATGAAAAAAAGTGAAGATGGGAAAAAACCAACGAGACCTAGTCTAAAAAATAAGGGCAAAGTTATTGCAAGAAGAACTATTGAGAGAAGTCAAGTAAGACAAAGTTTCTCTCATGGAAGAACAAGATCTGTAACTGTGGAGATGAGGAGAAGGGTTGTTAGTCCTGCTCAAGTCAAAGATTCCCCAGACACGGAAAATACAGATTCTCCAGATAAGGAATCTGATCAAACACATCAAAGCCCCTCTTCAGAGAATGTTAATAGCAAACAAGCTAACGAAAATTTACATACTGAACAAGGTGGGGGGTCTCCTTTAAAGGATAATAATTTCTTGCCCCAAACTGGAAAATCATTGGCGAGCAAAGATTCACCTGTCACAAAAAAGCATCCAATCAAAAAAGAAGTGACTGAGAAAAAAGTTAGTGGGCAAAAGGGTGAGAAGAAAAGACGTGATGGAAAATTAACTATCTCTAAAGTATTGGATAGCGATGAAGAAAGAGTGCGTTCATTAGCTGCTGTAAAGCGAGCACGAGCAAAACAACGACAACAAGAAGAAAAAAAACAATTTACTCAACCTGCTGAAGTTAAAAAACAATCAAGAGAAGTTATTGTTCCAGAAAATATAACTGTTGGGGATTTGGCAAATCGTATGGCTGAGCCCGCGGCTAACCTAATTAAGTCACTTATAAAAATGGGTGTTATGGCAACTATTAATGACACAGTCGAAGCAGATGCTGCAGAAATTTTGGTTCATGAATTTGGTCACAAACTTAAGCGCGTAAGGGATTCTGACGTTGAAATTGGACTTATTGGCGAAGATCAGGAAAAGGATTTAATTCCACGCCCACCGGTCGTTACAGTAATGCGACATGTTGATCATGGAAAAACAACTTTGTTAGATGCGCTGAGAAAAACAGATATTGTCGCAAAGGAACATGGAGGTATTACTCAACATATAGGTGCCTATCAGATACTAACAAAATCTGGTAAGCAGGTTACTTTTCTTGATACCCCTGGGCATGAAGCATTTTCCTCTCTAAGAATGAGGGGTGCGAGCATAACAGATGTTGTGATTTTAGTTGTAGCTGCAGATGATGGAGTGAAGGACCAGACAATTGAGGCAATAAACCACGCAAAAGCTGCAAAAGTTCCGATCATTGTCGCAATCAATAAAATTGATTTACCCGCAGCGGACTCACAGCGCGTGAAGAATGATTTATTACAACATGGTCTGATTGTGGAAGAAATGGGTGGTGACTGTTTAAGTGTAGAGATTTCTGCAAAAGATAAAACTAATTTTGATAAACTTGAAGAAGCTATTTTTTTACAATCTGACCTATTAGAGTTAAAAAGTAATCCAAGTGCCGCGGCATCAGGAATTGTTGTTGAGGCTAAGTTGGAAAAGGGTAAAGGGCCTGTAGCTACGGTACTAGTGAAAAGAGGCACCCTTCAAAGTGGCGATATCGTCGTAGCCGGTTCTCAATGGGGTAAAATCAGAAGCTTGGTGGATGATAGGGGGAAGCTTGTTGATAAGGCTACACCATCTGCACCAGTTGAATTAATTGGCTTAACTGCTACACCGACAGCAGGTGATGATTTCGTAGTTGTTAATAATGAGGCGAAAGCTAGAGAAATATCTGATTATAGAAAGAATAAATTAAAATTAGTTGCAAAATCTAAGAAGAAAATTAACACCGAGCAAATTTTTAGTTCGGACAAAAAGAACCAACTATTTAAGATTCCAGTTATTCTCAAGGCAGATGTGAATGGTTCTTTGGAGGCTGTAGTTTCTAGTATATCAAAATTGTTTACCGAAGAGGTCGAGATCGAATTTATGCACACTGGGGTCGGGGGCATTAACGAGTCTGACGTTAGTCTTGCATGTGCGAGCCAGGCCATTATTTTTGGATTTAATGTGAGGCCAAATTCTCAGGCTAGCGCCTTGGCTAAAAAGGAAGAAATCGAAATTAAATTCTATTCATTGATTCATGAGCTTATCGAGGGTGCAAAAGATTTGATGAGTGGAAAACTGACTCCGGATATTAAAGAAAATTCCTTAGGAAGTTTAGAAATAAAAGAGGTATTTTCTATATCAAAATTAGGAAAAATAGCAGGTTGTGTTGTTGCTAATGGGATTGTCAAGAAAGAATCTAAAGTTCGCATTTTAAGAGATCAAGTTTTAATACATGAGGGCGCGATCAGTAGTTTAAAGCACTTTAAAAACGAGGTGAAAGAAGTGAAGGTTGGTCAAGAGTGCGGCATATCAATTCATAACTATCAGGATATCAAGGTAGGTGATATTGTTGAATGTTATGAATTACAGGAAGTGGAGCGTCGTATATAGAGATTAGTATGCACGAATCTAGAAAATTAAAAGTAGGTGAAGAGATAAGACACGCGATTTCAAAGATTTTTGAGAGAGGTGTTTTAAGGGATCCTGACCTGCAAGATATTACTTTAACTGTTACAGAAGTTAGGATGAGTAATGATTTGAAGAGTGCGGTAGCTTTTATTGTTCCAATGGGAAGATCAAATCAAGATCAAATAATCAAAGCGCTAAATCGCGCATCTTTTTTCGTAAGAAAAAAAATAACTGAATTTATTACTTTAAAATTTCTTCCTAAAATCATTTTTAGAATTGATAATTCATTTGATAAATTTCGAGAAATAGACAGCATCCTTAAGCGTCCAGAAGTGATGCAAGATATTCAGATGAATTCTAAAAAAAATTGAAAAAACTGAATCAAGAAAATTCTCAGAACTTAAATAATGGTTGGCTAATCGTTGATAAGCCATTAGGGATGTCCTCAGCACGCGCGGTATCTAAGGTGAAGAAAATTTTTCAAGTAAAAAAAGCAGGACACGCGGGCACTCTTGATCCATTGGCTACGGGCGTTTTGCCAATTGCTTTTGGAGAAGCAACCAAGACTGTTCCTTACCTTGTTGATACTTTCAAGTCTTATCAGTTTACTATTCAGTGGGGGGTATGCACTACTACCGGGGATTTAGAGGGTGAAATTGTTAAAAACACGAAAAAAAGACCCATGAAATCGGAAATCTTAAATGCATTGAGTATGTTTATAGGCCACATCGACCAAAGACCGCCGCTTTTTTCATCTATAAAAATTAATGGAAAAAGGGCATATGAGCTTGCTCGCCTCAAGAGAAATATTTCCTTATCAAAGCGGAAAGTGCAGATAAGGCAATTTAAATTAATTCGATTGATAGATAAAGATCATGCTTCATTCTTCGTAGAGTGTGGCAAGGGTACTTATATAAGAAGTTTGGTAACGGATTTTTCCAAGAAATTAAACACTTGCGGTTTAGTGCAGAAACTTAGAAGAACAAGGGTTGGACCGTTTTCTGAACAAAATGCTTTCAGTATCGAAAGCGCACATTCTGTTAATAATATGAGTAATTATTTATATCCAATACATAAGGTTTTGGATCATTTGCCGTCCATTCATCTTACAAAAACCCAAGCTGAATACTTTATTAGTGGACGTTGTCTTGAAATTGAAGTAATGAACAATCAGCTAAATTTTGATATAAGCGATAATATTTTGAATAATAAGGATCTTATCTCCAGCACTTTCTATAATAATCGCTTAATAGCACTTGTTCGTAAGAGCAATAATAAGCTATACCCGATACGTGTTTTTAATTATGAATCGTAGGGATTTTGGTGAATATAAAATTGGAAAAGAAAAACGAAATAATTAAGCAGTTTGCTATAAATGAAAAGGATACAGGTTCACCTGATGTCCAGGTGGCTATTCTTACTAAGCGCATCAACACATTATCGAGTCATCTGGCTAATAATAAGAAAGATTATCATTCACAAAGGGGTTTAATGTTAATGGTTGGACGAAGAAAGAGACTTTTAGCCTATTTGAAAAGTAGGGACGGAAAAAGATATGAGACTGTTATAAAAGAGTTAAAGATAAGGAAATAATTTTAGAAGGTATTGAGCTATGTTTGAAGTTGTAAAAAAAGAAATAAAATGGGGTGGAAAGACACTTACTCTCGAGACTGGAAGGATCGCAAGGCAGGCTGATGGAGCAGTATTGGCAACGCTAGGGGAAACTTCGGTTTTGTGCACGGTTGTTGGTGCCAAAGAAGCTGATCCTGACGTAGATTTCTTCCCACTGTCTGTTCATTATATGGAAAAAAATTACGCAGCTGGAAAAATTCCTGGCGGTTTCTTTAAAAGGGAAGGTAGACCTTCAGAGCATGAGACACTAGTCTCTAGATTAATTGATCGACCTATAAGGCCGCTTTTTCATTCCTCTTATAAATCTGAAACCCAGGTCCTATGTAATGTGGTCAGTCACGATTTGGAAAATTCTTCTGATATTGTTTCACTTATTGGTGCCTCTGCTGCCCTTACTATTTCAGGACTACCATTTTTAGGACCGATTGCTGGAGCAAGGGTTGCGTCGATTAATAAGAAGCTTGTTCTAAATCCTACTATTGAAGAAATGAAAGAATCGGATCTTGATTTAATAGTTGCTGGAACCGATACAGGAGTTTTGATGGTTGAATCAGAAGCTAACGAGCTTACTGAAGATAAAATGTTAGAAGCTGTTATGTTTGGACACAAACAGTCAAAGCCTGTTATTGATATGATTGTGGACTTGGCAGAGGAATGTGCAAAGGAACCCGTAGAATTGCCTCCGGAGCAAGACGACCTGAAGAATTTAGAAAAAGAAGTTAACTCGCTATCTACTAAGGATTTACAAACTGCCTATAAGGAAAAGGATAAAAAAGCGAGGCATGACAAGATAGATAAAATTAAAAAGCAAGTTGTAGAAAAACTTACAAAAGATGATGATGCACAAACACCATTGATTAATGATCTTATTAAAAAGGTAGAAAAGGATATAGTTAGAAACCAGATACTAACTAAGGGACAAAGAATTGATGGAAGAGACACTTCATCTATTCGACCTATTCAATGTGATGTAGGAATATTTCCAAGAGTCCATGGTAGTGCTCTTTTTACACGCGGCGAAACACAGGCAGTAGTTGTTACCACTTTAGGTACAGGCCAAGATGAACAAATTATTGACGGTTTAGCCGAGGAATATCGTGAAAATTTTATGTTACATTATAATTTTCCTCCATATTCGGTAGGTGAGGTTGGAAGAGTTGGTTTTACGGGAAGAAGAGAAGTTGGTCACGGAAAACTAGCCTGGAGATCTATTCACCCCCTTATGCCCAAGGGTGATGAGTGTCCTTATACTATAAGAGTAGTTTCAGAGATTACTGAATCTAATGGATCTTCTTCAATGGCAACTGTTTGTGGTACTTCAATGTCTCTTATGGACGCGGGCGTTCCTCTGAAAAAACCTGTTGCGGGTATAGCCATGGGTTTAATCAAGGAAGAAAAAAAACATGCTATACTTTCAGATATTCTGGGTGATGAAGATCATCTTGGTGATATGGATTTCAAGGTGGCCGGAACTCAAGATGGCATCACGGCACTGCAAATGGATATTAAAATTACCGGAATTACAGAAGAAATTATGAAAGAATCTTTAGCGCAAGCTAAGGAAGGTCGTATTCA
>CAYMIQ010000048.1:0-6497 GCA_964390605.1 uncultured Rickettsiales bacterium | reverse complement strand
GAAACTCTTCTGCACATGGCTGCGAGATACCAACATCTAAAAAATATTATCTTACCCGCACTTAAATTAAAAAAATGGGTTTTATGTGATCGTTACACAGATTCAACAATTGCTTACCAGGGTTACGGTCACCGTGTTGATTTAGGAAAGATTAAAAATTTATCAAACATTGTCTCTGGTGATCTGAAACCAAACATTACGTTTATTCTCGATATGCCAGCGCAAAAAGCATTGGAAAGGGCCAAGAAGAGAAAAGTTGGATTCAATAGATACGAAAGAATGAATCTTTCTTTTCACAATAGGGTGCGGAGAGGTTTTCTGCGAATTGCGAAAGAAAATCCTAAAAGATGTTTTTTATTAAATGCAGAGAATAATAAACAGGATTTACACTCACAAATTAAAGCAATTATAGGAAAATATAAGTAAAGTAATCATATGAATAAAGACAAACCCTTGCCAACTAAGCCAGAAAATAATCCTAATTTAATAGGTCACGAAGAGTCTGAAAAACTAATAGCAGATCTATATCAAAAGAATAAATTAAATAACACTTGGCTTATTACAGGTCCCCAGGGAGTCGGGAAAGCAACATTAGCATATCGAATGATCCGTTATATTCTTTCGCTGGACTCACAAAAGACCATTCCAAATAATAAAAATACAGATGGACCTCTCTATATAGACAGAGATAATGAAGTTTTTCTAAAAATTGCTTCTTCCTCACATCCGAACTGTTTAGTGATAAACAATGCACTCGATGAGGATGATAATAGTCCTACAAAAAAAATAAAAATTGAAGAAATAAGAAAAATAAAAAATTTTTTACATATGACATCAGCTTCCACTGGTCATAAAATAGTTTTTGTCGACAATGTTGATCTGGTAAATAAAAACGCTGGCAACGCCCTTCTAAAAATTATCGAAGAGCCACCAAAAAAATCTTTAATTATTTTGACAACATCGTTTCTTGCTAGGATGCTTCCAACAATCAGATCGGGAGCTAGAATTATCAAAGTAAGGCCTTTGAATTTACAAAATTTTACCAAAGTTATGAATTTATGTGACTCAAGCTTGGACAGTCAGCTTTTAAGTTATCTTTATGAACTAACATCTGGGTCGCCTGGCAGAGCATTAGATATTACAGAGAATGATGGCATAGAGGTTCATAAAAAAATAAGAAACGTGATATTTAATCTAGAGAAAGAAAATTCTTTGTCACTCCAAGAAATACTAAATACAACTCCTAAGGAAAAATTCGATAAACAATATGTTTCAATGTTTCAATTATTATCCTTTCTTCTAAACAAGGCACTTAAATTTAAATTTTCTGTAGATAGAAAATCTTTAATAGAAGGGGATGAAAAGAATTTCTACATAGATATAGTAAGGAAATTTAGCGTCCCAGAAATATTAGACATTAAAGAAAAGATCGAGGAACTCTACGCAAAAAGTATTGCACTAAATCTTAATAAGAAGCAAATTATTCTTAGCTCAATTTTACTTTTAAAAGATTCAAAAAAAGCATAAATTTTCGTCCTCATGAATAATAAGAAGAATTATTTTATTACAACGCCTATATATTTTTTAAACGATCTTCCTCACTTAGGCCATGCATACACGACTCTAGCTTGCGATGTGCTTGCGCGATTTCAAAGACTCGAAGGTATAAATGTAAAATTTTTAACTGGCACTGATGAGCATGGTCAAAAAGTAGAAAAAGCTGCGAAAAGAGAGGGGGTAACTCCCAAAAAATTCGTTGACCAAATGTCAAAAAATTTCTCTCAACTTACAAAATCCTTGGATGTTTCAAACGACATATTTATCAGAACTACGGAACAGCAGCACATAAAGGCTGTGCAGAATTTATGGGGTATACTGGAAGCAAATCAACAAATTTATCTTGATAAGTATGCTGGTTGGTATTCTGTGACAGACGAAACATATTATTCAGAAGATGAAATAACAAAAGGATCAAAGATAACGGCTCCAACTGGTGCAGAAGTAGAGTGGGTCGAAGAACCAAGCTATTTTTTTAAATTATCTGAATGGCAAGATCCTTTGTTAAAATTCTATGAAAAAAACCCTGATTTTATAGCCCCGCAATCAAGAAGAAATGAAGTTATTAGATTTGTTGAAGGAGGGCTAAAAGACTTATCCATATCAAGAACTAGTTTCAAATGGGGCGTATCTGTTCCAGGTAATCCAGATCATATAGTCTATGTTTGGTTAGATGCTTTAGCCAATTATGTATCTGCGCTTGGATTCCCTGATACAGAAAATAAGAATTTCAAAAACTTTTGGCCTGCTGATTTACATATGGTTGGTAAAGATATTTTGCGATTTCATGCAGTGTATTGGCCTGCATTTCTGATGGCAGCAAACTTGCCATTACCCAAAAGAATCTTCGCGCATGGTTGGTGGACAAATGAAGGAAAGAAAATATCAAAATCTTTGAATAATGTTATTGATCCACTTGCGTTAATTAAATCTTATGGGCTGGACAGGGTGCGATACTTTTTATTAAGAGAAGTGCCGTTCGGGAGCGATGGTGATTTCGCAAAAAAAGCAATACTAAGAAGATCGAACGATGAATTATCTAATGATTTTGGAAATTTAATGCAACGAGTATTTTCTTTAATATTTAAAAATTGTGAAGGCAAAATACCTAAGCCTGGAAATTTGCAGGCTGAAGATAAAAAGATGATAAAACAATGCAAGAATCTAATCGATGACGTTAGAAAAGAAATTTCTATACAACATTTCCACAAAGCTCTAAATAAAATATGGTTTGTCATAGTCTCTGCAAATCAATATGTTGACAAGCAGGCTCCATGGAAACTGAAGAAAGATGATATAGAGCGCATGAAAACAGTATTATATGTATTAGCCGAATCAATAAGATATATCGCAATAATCATGCAACCCTTTACCCCGGGCGCAATGCACAAAGTTCTTGATTATTTATCAATACCTAGTGAGATGAGGGATTTTTCAAAATTAGATAATAAATTTAGCATAACTGCAGGTTTAAAATTATTGAAACCTGAAGCTATTTTTCCAAGAATAGAGGAGGAGCAGGAAGCTCATGAGAGTGGATAATCAAATTATAGACAGTCATTGCCATTTGGATTTCCTTGATGAAGACGAGGGAATTGTTATAAAGAGGGCAGAAGAGGCAGGGGTGGGGAGTATGCTCACAATTGGAACCTCTTTGAATGCGACCGAAAAAATAATAAGCATAGCAGAAAAAAATACAAATGTATGGTGCACCATCGGCACCCATCCACATGAATCATCAAAAGAATTATCACCGGAAAACCTAAAAAAATTAGAGACTCTTGCTGCTCATCCTAAAGTAGTGGGCTTAGGTGAGACTGGTTTAGATTTTTATTACAATAACAGTGATAAAGAGTCGCAAATAAAATCCTTCAAGAATCATATCGAGGTTGCAAAAAAAATTGATTTACCGATTGTGGTTCACAGTAGATCTGCCGAAAAAGAAACCGCTTCTATGCTTAACAGCGCATCAAAGAATGAAGAAATAAAGGGTTTAATACATTGCTTTAGTGGTTCAAAAGAACTGGCTGAATCGGTTCTTGAGATTGGATTCTACATTTCAATCTCAGGAATTGTAACTTTTAAAAACGCTGAAGCACTCAGAGAAATTGTTAAAAAAATACCGGATGAACGATTGTTGGTTGAAACAGACTCACCTTACTTAGCTCCAGACCCAATGCGAGGAAAAAAGAACGAACCATCCTTTCTGACCCATACAGTAGATAAAATTGCAGAACTCAGGAATACTTCTTCTGAAAAAATTGCAAAAATAACGACTAACAATTTCTTTAAACTATTTCAAAAGGCAAAGAGTACAATAGAATGAAAGCCATTGTTTTAGGCTGCGGTGGATCGGGAGGTGTTCCATTAATCGGGAATGTCTGGGGATCTTGTAATCCCAAAAATAAAAAAAATAAAAGAACACGTGTCTCTATTTTAGTGAAGAGCAAAAAAACGGCCATACTAGTAGATTGTTCTCCAGATATGAGAGAACAGTTATTAAAAGCAAAGGTAAAAAGAATTAACGCGGTATTAATTACACACGCACACGCCGACCATGTTCACGGAATAGATGATTTTCGCTCTTTAAACAGAAGCATGAATCAAGATATAGATCTCTATGCGGACAAAAATACTCTTAAGATTCTAAAAAGAAGATTTGATTATGTTTTTAAGCCTCTTGTACCTCAAGCAAAGGGTTTTTATTATAAACCATGCCTCTTGGCTCACAGAACTAAAGAAAAATTTAAGATTGGAGATGTTGACGTGGTGTCGTTTATCCAAAAACACGGTTATTCTGAATCATTAGGCTATAGATTTGGAGATCTTGCATACTCAACCGAAGTTACTGATTTTTCTGCCCAATCCTTATCCAAACTTCGTGGAATTAAGGTTTGGATTGTTGACTGCCTAAGATTGGAGCCTCATCCATCACACTCACACCTGAAAAGAACCTTGTCCTGGATAAAGAAAATTAAACCTGAAAGAGCCATCCTGACACATTTAAATCATGAGGTAGATTATGATGAGTTATCTAAAAGCTTACCTCCTGGTGTTGAGGTCGGATTTGATGGAATGAAAATAACATTTTAACCTAAATCTATATATTAGATATATAATATAAAGCATTGATATAAAAACATATATATAATTTAACATAATATATATTATACAATAAGTATTAAGAAGGCTATATACGAAAATGTCACCCCCCATTTCTATAATATCAAGCACTAAAAAATTGCAAAAAACTGCAAAAGATATTGGTTTTGATTGGAACAATGAGAGGGAAACCCTGGAAAAAGTCTATGAAGAGCTTGCTGAGCTCAAAGAGGCAATTAAGAGTGGTTATAAAAAAGAAATACTAGAAGAATTTGGTGACTTGCTCTTTTCTATAATTAATCTCTCGCGTCATTTAAAGATAAGAAATACAACTGCCTTGAGAGTTGCAAATAATAAATTTGAAAGAAGATTTAAAAAATTACAGAATATACTGATAAAGGAAGGGCTGGGAAAAACCCCCTCCCCCATTGCAATAAGTAAATTAGAGTCAATATGGAGACATGTTAAGTCAAAGGAAAAAAAAATTAAAAGGAAGTAAAGTTGCCTTCATAGGTCTCGGGAAAATGGGGTTCCATATTGCCGGATTTATTTCAAAGGCTGGCTATGCTGTTAATGTCTACAACAGGAGCCCAGGTAGGGTCAAGATATGGAAGAAACACAACAAAGGTCAGCAAAAATTTTCCCCAGCAGCAGCGGCTAGTAATGCCGATTTTATCATAACTATGGTTGGAAATGATAAAGATCTAAAGGAAGTAACATTAGGAAGACGCGGAGTTATTAACTCAATAAAACCTGGCGCTATTATCATAGACCACACTACAGTTTCGACAAAAATAACAAGGCTTGTTGCAAAGAAAATAAAAAAAAAGAGCGCGCATTTTTTAGACGCACCCGTTACAGGTGGAGAGTTAGGCGCCAAAAATGGCAACCTATCCGTAATGGTCGGAGGAAATAATTATATCTTTAAAAAGTCTCTATCATTGATAAAAAAATATTCCAGAAGAGTCGTTTTAATGGGTCCGTTGGGATCTGGACAGCTAACAAAAATGGTGAATCAAATCTGTTGTGCTGGCTTAATACAAGCTCTAGCTGAGGGGTTGTCCTTTTCAAAAAAAGCAAAGTTAGATTCAAGGAAACTTTTACAAGTTATCACCGAAGGTGCAGCACAGTCTTGGCAAATGGATCATAGATCTGAAACTATGTTGTCAAATAAATTTAATTTTGGCTTTGCAGTTAAATGGATGTGTAAAGATTTAAAAATTTGCTTACAAGAATCAAAGAAAAATGGAGCAAGCCTTCCGATCACCAAGAAAATATTGCATTTTTATGAAGAAATTAGAAAGCATGACAATGAAGAAATAGACACATCGTCTCTGATAAAGAGACTCTGAGGTTTATCAGCACATCATGCAAATTAAGAATAATCTTAAAGTAACTTATTGATGATTTATTAAAATTTATTCCTTGCGAGACATCTAAAATTATGTGACCATCGTGAGGTCAAGTTTTCACAAGGGGGGCAATTATGAATAAGGCAGATTTGGTCAATTCCGTAGCTTCAAGTGTAGGTATTCCAAAATCAAAGGCCGCAAAAGCCATTGACTCAGTATTTTCTTCCATTACAAAGGCATTAAAAAGTGGAAAGGGCGTTCAGCTGATAGGGTTTGGATCATTTTCCGTTTCTAAAAGAAAAGCAAGAGTCGGCCGTAACCCACGCACAGGACAGAAAATACAAATTAAGGCATCAAAAGTTGCAAAATTTAAAGCAGGTCAAGCGTTAAAAAAGGCTGTTAAGTAAAAGAAAATAATTTTTCTCTTGATATTTTTAGGCTGTATTTCTTAATCCCTTTCCTGTACCAAATAACAATTCTATAGAC
>CAYMIQ010000047.1:0-6520 GCA_964390605.1 uncultured Rickettsiales bacterium | reverse complement strand
AAAATCTTACATGAGCCCCCCTCCCAAAGCATCAGCATGCAAGGCCTGTCAAAAAACAGTATTAATAGAGAATGGAATATTAAAAAACTATATGCAGGACCGAATGAATGCAAAGCTCATGTCTATGGCGCCCACCGGAAATGGACGCAGACAATCCTTCGAACACGAACCGATGCCCAGAATGACTAACACCTTTATGTTAGCCGGCCATCATGAAACTGGAGAAATCATCAAGGCTGTAAAAAATGGTTTGTATGCTGTAAATTTCGGTGGCGGATCTGTCGATATTACATCTGGAAAATTTGTTTTTTCTGCCTCTGAGGCATATATGATTAAAAATGGAAAGGTTACTCGACCGGTAAAGGGAGCGACCCTAATAGGTAATGGTCCAGACATATTAACAAAAGTAAAGATGATCGGGAAAGATATGATGCTAGATGAAGGAATTGGAACTTGTGGAAAAGACGGACAACTAGTCCCCGTTGGAGTGGGGCAACCCACCATGCTAGTCGAAGGACTCACCGTAGGAGGAACGGAAGGTTAATCATCATTTCCTCTTTATGCGGTTAAACTCCTTAGTCTCTAAAAGAATAAACTGATTAATCATTTTCCTAAAAACTTTCTCAACTATTATTGGTGAAAGTTTCTGCTTCTTAGCTATATTGCTCACACGCTTAATAATTCTTGCAATCCTCTTCCGATCAACCAATTGTGATTTTTTTGTCTTGAAGTAAGTGGCCTGCAAAACAAAAAAACTGCGCTTTATTAGAAGCTTAACAATTTGGTTATCGATGGCATCAATATTTTTTCTAACTTCATTTAGATCGCGACATTTTTTCATACCAGAATCCTTATATCTAAATCATTAATCTACGTTAATAAATAATCACTATAATGGTACAGGTGATCAATGTTTTTCTTCCACTTTCCATTAAATTTCTTGAGGAGCTCTTCAGATGGTGTTTTCTTTACAGCAACTCTTCGGAACAGTGGATCAAGAAAATGGGACTCATCTCTTTGTTGCTTATCCATCTCTCCACGCTCAATCAAACCAGAGCTAGAGATTTTTAAAAACTCCTTCGTCAAATCAAGTATATTTTTCTTTCCCAACTTAGTTTTAAAACCATCGCGAGAAACATTTTTATGCGCTTGCATAATATCTTCGGAGGAAAATTTTTTCACAATATCCCAAGTGGCACTTAATGAAGGTTTGCTGTATAAGATCCCCGTCCAGAAAGCAGGTAAGGCACAAAGATTTTCCCAAGGCCCAGCGTCAGCTCCTCGCATTTCTAGAAATTGTTTCAATCTAACTTGAGGAAATAGTGTCGAAAGATGATTTTCCCAATCCTTCATAGACGGTAATTCACCTGGCATTGAAGGAAGTGCCCCGTCCATAAAGTCCCGAAAAGACTGTCCAGAAACATCTATATACTTCCCTTTCCTGATAACAAAATACATAGGCACTCCCAAAGCATAGTCTCTGTAACGTTCAAAAGAAAAATCACCGTCAAAAACAAACGGCAACATACCACATCTATCTGAATCGGTTTTTTGCCAAACATAATTTCTATAACTCAAAAAATTATTTTTTTTCCCTTCCTTAAAAGGCGAATTAGAAAATAATGCAGTTACTATAGGCTGGAGTGCTAAACCCAAGCGAAATTTCAGAACCATATCGGCTTCAGATTCGTAGTCCAGGTTGACTTGCACAGTGCAGGTTCTTAACATCATGTCATGTCCCAGCTCTCCTTTTTTTGACATGTATTTACGCATTATTCGATATCGTGATTTTGGCATCCAAGAAACATCCGTTCTTTTCCACTTCGGCAAAAAACCAATACCAATGAGACCAAATCCGAGACTAGAGCAAACTTCTTTCATTTCACCTAAATGCCGATGAACTTCTCTACAGGTCTCGTGTACATTGCTTAGCTTTGCTCCTGATAATTCAATTTGACCCCCGGGTTCTAAAGTGATTGACGCGTCTCGACGAGATAAAGCAATTGTTTTGTTGTTCTCTTTAATGGGCTTCCAGCCAAAACCGATGAGTCCCTCTAGAAGATCTCGGATTCCGCCTTTACTGCCAGAATAATGTAGCGGCTTTAAATTGCCTAGGTGGTATCCAAATTTTTCATGTTCTGTTCCAATTGAAAAATTTTTTCTATCCTTGCAACCCTGAATAAAATATTCAGTTAAATCCTCATAGCTAATACCAGCAACCTGTCTAGTCATTAGTTCCTCCCGATCCAATCACCACGAACAGACTGCCAACAAGATAGTGCGGCTATAGCTGCGGTATCAGCTCTTAATAGCCTTGGCCCCAGTGATACAAGAGTAACAAATTTTTGGTTAGACAAAAAATTGATTTCAGTTTTCTCAAAACCACCTTCAGGACCAATCAAAATAGCCCATCTAGAAACATTATTGAAAGCCTTCATAGACAAAGTTTTGATAATTGACCCGCCACTACCGGTTTCATCACAAACCAATAAATGTCTGTCTCTGGGCCAGCTATTAATTACTGCTTTTAATCTTGCGGGGGGGAAAATCTCTGGGACAGATAATCTTGCGGTTTGCTCAGATGCACTAACCGCATAATTACTCATTCGTTTATGACTAACGGATTGCACAACTGTATTTTTTGTAAAAATAGGATATATGCCCGAAACACCTAATTCTGTAACTTTTTCTATCAAAAAGTCTAGTCTAATTTTTTTAATAGGAGCAAAGAGAATCCATATATCATTGCGTGATTCACTTGTGCGTATTTTTTTAACAATCCTAGCATCACAACTTTTTTTCTTTAAAGAAATTACTTTTGCCAAAAATTCTCCATCCAAAGCATTAAAAAAAGAAATTGTATCACCCTCTCGTACCCTCAAAACACGAGCAATGTGATGGAATTTAGCTGACGATATCTCAATCGTTTCCCCAGGCGCTAATCTCCTTTCGGTATAAATTCTGGTTTTATTTTTTTTCATAAATAAAATTTCAGAAAACTTTAATTAATTTTGAAGTTAAGCAATTTATTGTAAGGTTAACAAATAAATTCAGCTATTTGATAAATGATGATAAGCGCTAAGAATAAAACATGTTCATTGATCAACCTAGCTCGCCTAGATAGGCCCATAGGTATATTATTGCTGCTCTTTCCGTGCCTCTTGGGTATTGCAATTGCCGGTGACGTAACAAACTTCGAGACATTGATACTATTCATACTAGGTGCCGTGACGATGAGAAGCGCTGGTTGTGTAATAAACGACATTATTGACAGAAAATTTGATGCAAAAACTTTAAGAACTAAGGATCGACCTTTAGCAAATAAAACGTTAACTCTAAAAGAAGCCTACTGTTTCTTATTCCTGCTTCTGGCAATAGGGCTCCTGATACTAAGCAAACTTAATAACATCGTCATTATTCTTGGACTCATAGTAGCCCCTTTGATAGCAATCTATCCCTATATAAAAAGAATAACCTACTTTCCTCAGCTATTTTTGGGAATTATTTTTAATTGGGGCTCTTTAATGGGCTATGCTGCTATTGAAGGCCAATTGAATCCTAAAATATTTTTGTTATATATAGCCTGTATTTTTTGGACCATCGGATACGATACTATTTATGCACATCAGGACAGAAAAACAGATGCAAGGATAGGAATCAAATCCACCGCCATTTTATTTGGAAAAAGAACAAAATTATGGCTATCCGTAGTCTATACCGTAATGATTCTGTCTTTCATTTCCGTTGGAATAGCCTTTCAGTTAACGATTAATTTTTATCTAATAACCTTAATCATTTTTCTACATCTGATATGGCAGATTTATACCCTAAAAATAAATGACCCAGAAAATTGCTATGTAAGATTTAAATCAAACCAGTGGGTTGGTCTAGCAATGTTGGCAGCTGTCACGTTGTAAATTAGATAATGCTGATCTTCAGGGGATATTGGAAAAAATAATATGTTTATTTGGGCGCTCTTCTCACTATCTCATAACGAACAAAACAATCATCAAAAGCTTTCCATGATTTTTCTGACCAAACGACAAAGGCTTGATCATAACTGCGAAATGGCCCATATTTCTTCTTTTTTCTATGGGACATCAATTTAGTAAAAGTTGTATCGGTATATTCACCACCAATAACCCAAAAACTTGCCATACACACAACCATCAGGAATAATGAATATTATAAAAACATTCTAACACATAAAACCCGAATTAGTAATTATGAAAAAAACTGATAATCCAGAATCATTTCTTGAGAATCTGCTGGAAAAAACTCTAAAAACAGGAGTGGATGAAGCAGATGCCGTTTTGTACGAAAAGAACGGAATGTCCGCTGCTTGTCGTTTAGGAAAAAAAGAAAAGATTCTTAAGTCTGGCACACGATATTTCAGCTTAAGAGTTATCAAAAATAGGAGTCAATCTGTTGTATCATCCTCTAACTTTTCTAATGAATCGATAAAAAGAACTATAGAATCTGCTGTATCAATATCTCAAGCAACCCCTAAAGATCCTAATATAGGATTGGCTACAGATATGGAGAAGCGTAAAAGAATAAGTAAAATTCTAAAGACTTATGATCAATTAACACCGACAGAAAAACAACTAGAGACAAAAGCCATAAAAACGGAAGATGCTGCTCGCAGCGTCAAAGGTATAACAAACTCCGAAGGATCTGTTGCTGAATGGGAAAAAATCAAAACCTGGTTAATTGGAAGTAACGGATTCCTAGATTCTTACATCCAAACTAAACATAAAATATTCATCAATGTATTAGCAAAAAAAAATAATAGCATGGAAAGGGATTACGAATATAGATCAACTGTATTTGGAAAGGATCTTGGGGATTTAGAAAAAATTGGAATTAGTGCGGGGAAAAGAGCAATAAAGAGACTTAATCCAAAGAAAATCAAAACGATTAGGGCGCCTGTCATCTTTGATCCGCGAGTCGCGTCAAGTCTTGTGAAAAATCTAGGTGATGCAATTAACGGAAACTTAATTTCCAAAGGAGTGAGTTTTTTGAATAATGATATGTACAAAAGAATCTTTCCTAAAGATATTTCGGTGATTGATGATCCGACGAAAGATAAGGGTCTAAAATCTAGACCTTTCGATACGGAAGGTATCCCTGGAAAAAAGCTAGATGTCGTAAAGAATGGGGAATTGGGCACGTGGCTACTTGACCTCAGAACAGCGCGAAAATTAAAACTAGACACCACAGGGAATGCTTCGAGAACAATTGCCACTTCTCCAGAGCCTGCACCTACAAATTTATATCTAGCGCCAGGAAAATTAAGTCCAAAAAAATTAATTTCGGAAACTAAGGAATGCCTGTATGTTACCGAATTAATGGGCACTGCTGTTAACTTAGTAACGGGAAATTACAGTCGTGGAGCATGTGGATATTGGATGAAAAATGGTGAAATTTCTTTTCCAGTAAGCGAGGTAACTATAGCCGGGAATTTAAGAAATATGTTTAAAAACCTATCAGCAGCCAACGATCTTCGTTTTTACTACGGAATTGATGCACCAACTATTCGCATCGAAGGCATGACAATAGCGGGACAGTAAGTAGGTGGAAACAGAACTAGACTACGACTATAACCTTCTAACAGGTGCAGTACAAGAAGCTGGTGATATCGCCAGAAAATTCTTTGGTAAGGCAAAAAAGCAGTGGAAAAAGAAATTTGGCGAACCAGTAAGTGAAGTCGACATAAAGATTAACCAATTTTTAAAGAAGAAACTTCTGAAGAAAGATTCTGAATATGGGTGGCTATCCGAAGAAACGCCAGATAGTAATGATCGACTAAGAAAAAGAAAGATCTGGGTCGTAGATCCTATCGATGGCACAAGAGCCTATTTAAAAAATAAGCCAGAATATTCAATTTCTGTTGCATTGCTTCTTGATAACGAACCCGTAATCGGTGTTGTCTCTAATCCTCAAACGGGAGAATTTTTCCATGCTCTATCAGGAAAAGGGGCAAAAGAAGGTAAAAAGACAATAAAGGTTAGTAATCTACGACAATTAGAAAAATCCAAGATTTATATCAGTAATCAAGAAATTGCTAAACTCCAACACATAATGAAACCCTCCCAACCTCACATACAACCCATAAGCTCAATTGCCTACAAACTATCCCTTGTAGCCATGGGATCGGGAGATGCCGCAATTTCTGTATCCAAAAAGAGCGATTGGGATATTGCAGCAGCTCATATAATAATTAAAGAAGCTGGGGGAGTCTTAACGCAAATCAATGGAGAGACAATATTGTACAATCAAGAAAATCCTGAACACGAATCAATAGTCGCGGCTAATCCGGAACTACATAATAAAATAGTAAAGAGCGCGGCACAAAAATGATTTTTTCTCCTTTAAAACCCTATTGATTGACGTAAACTAAAAATGAAAAATTTATGGAAGAAATAAATAAGATTCAAAGAAGCAAAACTCTGCCCTTAGTCAAAAGGTTATTCAATAGTTACGTTTGCTTCAGAAAGAGCGAATCGGCTCATATGCG
>CAYMIQ010000046.1:0-6707 GCA_964390605.1 uncultured Rickettsiales bacterium | reverse complement strand
GCTAGAGAGGAGCAGGGTTTGCTTGAGGCAAAAATTTCTAAAATCGAAAATACACTATCAAGAGCAGAGATTATCGATATAACTAAAATACCACATTCTGATAAGGTTGTGTTTGGTTCGACTGTTATTGTTAATGATATAACTGAGTCAAAGAATAAAAGAATGACTTATAAAATTGTCGGTGAATACGAGGCCAATGCAGAAAAGGGACTCATTTTCTTTAAATCTCCCCTTGCTCGTGCTTTGATGGGAAAAGAAAAAGGCGATTTTATTGAAGTTCACTTTCCTGCGGGTGTAAAGTCGTTTGAAATAATAGATGTTAAATATATTTAGGTCTGATTGATGGGTAAAAAATTCACTTTTCTTTCTAAACGCAGAAGTATTAAACAAATAGAGGAGGGGGTATATCTCTCCCCTAAGTTTAATAAGGATGGATTAATTCCGGTCGTCACTACTGACTATAAGACTCACGAGGTTTTGATGCATGGCTTTATGAACCGGAAGGCACTCATTGAAACTATCAAAACCAGGGAAGCTACTTATTGGAGCAGGAGCCGTAAAGCTCTCTGGCGCAAAGGGCAGACAAGCGGTTTTCTCCAAAAAATCCGCGAAATTCTTATAGATGACGATCAAGACGCTATTTGGTTACGTGTTGACGTAAAAGGTGGTGCTAGCTGCCATGTGGGCTATCGCTCTTGTTTTTATCGTAAGGTTCGCGTTGCTGGACCTAACAAGAGCAAAATTAAGTTGAAATTTACAACTAAGAAAAAAATATTTGATCCAAAGAAAATATACGGTAATTCCCCAAATCCTACTAAAATTTGATGCTTTCTTTATTTGATATTGGCAACTCTACAGCGATATGAAAGTCATAAAAATTCACAAAACTGGCAACGCCCGTAATAATATGTGTTTTGAGGATTCTCGGCTTTCTCCTCCAAAGAATTCTGAAGTTACCGTTAGGCATCGCGCAATAGGTGTGAATTTTCTTGATATTATTCACCGACAAGGTCGCATTGATCTTCCGAAGCCATTTATTTTGGGAGTTGAGGGGGCAGGTTTTGTCGAAAGAACGGGAATATCCGTTAGAGATTTCAAAGTTGGGGATAGAGTGGTTTACGCAGCGCTTCCACCTGGATCTTATTCTGAGTATCGTAACATAGACAGCTCACAAATTATTAAATTACCTAGATTTATTAGTTTCGAAGATGCCGCCGCGGTGATGCTGAAAGGTTTAACAGCTGAGTACTTATTATACCGAACGTATCCAGTGAGGAAAGGCACAATAATTATTGTTCATGCAGCTGCTGGAGCCATGGGCCTTATCCTAACACAATGGGCAAAAAAAATTGGCGCGATTGTAATTGGCATTGTGGGCACACGCAAGAAAAGGCAATTAGCTTTAAGCAATGGTTGTCATCATGTCGTTCTCTATCAGAACAATTCCTTTGCCAAGAAAGTATTAGCGCTTACTAAGAATAGAGGAGCAGATGTTGTTTATGATGGTATAGGAAGAGATACATTCCGAGAATCAATTACCTGCCTTGCTCCTTTGGGACATTTAGTCTCCTTTGGTCAGGCGTCTGGACCGATTCAGGGAATTGATGTAAATATTTTGATGGAAAAATCTAACACCATCACAAGGCCTAGTTTATTTGTTTATACTAGCGTTCGGAAAAGACTTGAGCGCATGGCTATACATTTATTCCAATCCATCAAGGAGAAGAAATTTAAGATAGAAATCCATCAAACTTTTCAATTGAAAGATGCAAATATTGCGCATGAAAGAATACAATCTCGATTAACAACAGGATCTACCATTTTGCTTCCATAATTAATGTCTTATCATCCTATGTTTTCCAGGATATAATGAAAAAATATAAATAACTTTTTTCAAGGATGAAAAATGAGAACAATAAATTTTATCAGAAGGTCAGGGCTGTTTATAGTAGCTTTATTTTTAGTGGTTGCTTGTGGCCACGAGTTGCCCAATTTAATTGGCACTTGGTCCGGTGAGGCGACTGCTATTAGTAGCGCAGAGGGTATAGTGTCTGGGGAGAAAAAAATCATTATCACTGAGCAAGATGGAACTACATTTCGAGGCAAGGTAATTACCCGAGCAGGAGAGAAAGATATTCTTGGCTCCATTGCTTCGGACAATGAGCATTTTGTATATGTTCATATCGGGGGCATGGGTCATGCTGAGGGCAGAATTCTTGGAAGCAATCGTCTTGAAACTTGTTACGTAAACCCAGGAGATAACGCTGTTGTAGGTTGTTCAGTATCTACTAGAGATTAATGGTGTGTGGCTAGAGATGGGTCATATCCATGTTCTCCGTTAGGAACTACTCCTTCAAGTGACTCCATCTATTATCGAGAATACGGTTTCGAATCATGTAGCTCATGCTTCTTTTCCATGTTTTGTCGGTATTGCCACGCACATCCACGCTTTGCACTTCGATTAATTTTCCGGTTTTTGAGTCCCTCATGAAGACATTGATATTAAGAATCAAATTGCTTACCTTTTGTACGTAACCCACTAATGACAAATCCGCACCTAAGCCTCTTGCAATATCCGCATCACATCCGTTGCAACCATGAAGACCGCCGCGCCAATATTCTATTTCTTTTTTTGCTGGAGAGATGTCAATGGGATCATAACGTTTAGATTCCTCAAGTTTATCACGTAAGATTTTTGTAATTATTTTCAGTCTCTGATTTTGTGCAATAATTTCTTCCTGAATGCCTCCACCACTTGTGTCGATCATTTCAAAGTCAAAAATTGCAATAGTTTTAGGCCAATCATTTGGGGCATTTGATTGAGAGGTTAAAGGGTATAAGGTGAATAACAATAGAGTTATTGAAAGCAATATTTTATATCCAGGCATATTAATTCTCCTATTTATTTATAATTTTTTTAGACCTATTTGTGATCGTACAAATTGACTATCAAAGGCAGCAATTTCTCGTTTTGAGGATTGACTTGTATCCATGATAGAGAAGAGCCATGTTACAGCGAATGCTGTTGTTACTGAAAATAGCGCGGGATATTTATAGGGGAATATTGGCTCATTATGCCCTAAGACATCGACCCAAACTGCTGGACCAAGAATCACCAAGACTGTTGCTGTGATAAGACCGGTGCCGCCTCCCACTAGCGCACCTTTTGAGGTTAGTCTTTTCCAGTACATGGAGAGAAACAAGATTGGGAAATTTGCGCTAGCTGCCACAGCAAACGCAAGTCCAACCATAAACGCAACATTTTGTTCTTCAAAAAGAATACCAAGGAAGATTGCAATGCACCCTAGAGTAACAGCTGAGATTTTTGAGACAAATAACTCATCTTTTTCATTAACTTTGCCTTTTTTAAAAGCGGAAGCATAAAGATCATGACTCACTGCAGAGGCCCCGGCAAGAGTAAGTCCCGCTACCACAGCAAGTATTGTGGCAAATGCTACGGCTGATATAAATCCTAAAAACATATCTCCTCCAACAGCGCTGGCGAGATGTATTGCCGCCATATTATTTCCACCCCTTAATCCCCCATTCGTGTTTAAAAAATCAGGATTTGTTGAGATGAGCATAATCGCTCCAAAACCTATTATAAATGTCAGTATATAAAAATAACCAATAAAACCTGTAGCAAAAAAAACTGATTTACGCGCCTCTTTTGCGTTCTCAACGGTAAAAAAACGCATTAGGATATGAGGTAGTCCGGCTGTTCCAAACATCAGCGCTATCCCTAAAGATATTGCCGAAATAGGATCCGAAACCAGGCCACCAGGCTGCATGATGGCGTAACTTTGAGGATGCGCGTCGATCGCTTTTTGAAAGAGTGTCTCGAAGCTGAACCCAACGCTCCACATAACTGCAATTGTCATAAAGGTTGCACCAGATAAAAGCAGCACAGCCTTTATAATCTGAACCCAAGTGGTTGCTAACATGCCGCCAAAACTTACGTAGAGAACCATTAACACACCAACTATAATGACGGCTAATTCATATGGGAGCCCAAATAGAAGTTGGATTAGTTTGCCAGCTCCAACCATTTGCGCAATCAGGTATAAGGCAACAGTTATCAATGATCCACTTGCAGCAAGACATCTTATCTTAATTTGGTCAAGCCTGTGAGAAGCGGCATCAGCAAATGTATAATCTCCTAAATTGCGCAACCTTTCAGCGAGCAGGAATAATATAATTGGCCACCCCACAAGGAATCCAATTGAATAAATAAGACCGTCGTACCCTGAAAGATAGACAAGGCCGGAAATGCCCAAGAAGGATGCAGCGGACATATAGTCGCCTGCGATAGCTAATCCATTTTGCAAGCTAGTAATCTTTCCTCCTGCGGCATAAAAGTGAGAGCGAGATTTTGTTCTTTTGGCAGCCCAGTAGGTGATCATTAGGGTTGCAAAGACAAATATGAAAAACATCGCTATGGCTGGATAATTTTTCATTTATTCTTTCTCAAGATTCTTTGCTCTGTTTGGTCAAATTCTCGATTTGCAATAAAGACGTAAATCCCCGTTGATGCAAAGGCCAGGAGTATAATGGAAACTCCGATGGGTATTCCAACTGTAATAATTGATTCATCAGATATTCTTATCCCCAGTACCTCGGGGAAAAAAGCAATCAGGAGAATAAAGGAAAAGTAAATCAGGAGTGTAACAGCTGAAAGAATCCAGCTCACAAAAGATTTTCTCTTGGTTAGAGATTTAAATTCTCTGCTATTAATAATATTTTTTTCTGCACGAGATTCCATACAAACTAGACCATTTAATAATTGTTATCTCTCGTTGTTGTAGTTTTGTCAGAAATTTTATATTTATGTATCCCGAAGTAAATATAAAAATTTTTGTTGCATTTATGTGACGGTTTTTGTAGCCTGTTGAACGAGATTGCTAAGTTTTAGGATCTCACAGTTTCGCTCCTAATGGCGGAACGTAATTAACTGGCGTATTGCTCGAAAGGAGGATGTAGCCATGGTGTCGATGACTTTACCTGTTTTATCAGACGAAAGTGGTTTCTCTCGCTATTTGCGAGAAATTAGCGCTTTTCCAATGCTTACTAAAGAGGAGGAATTTACCCTTGCTCGTAGATGGAAAAAATATGAGGATACTTCTGCTGCCCAGAAGCTTGTCACAAGTCACCTGAGATTAGTGGTCAAAGTTGCCCGTTCTTTCAAAGGCTATGGTTTGCCCATTGCTGACCTTGTCTCTGAGGGGAACATTGGCCTTATGCGTGCCGTTAAAGGTTTTGATCCAGAACGCGGTTTTCGTTTGGCTACTTACGCAATGTGGTGGATTAGGGCAGGTGTTATCGAGTACGTTTTGCGTTCCTGGTCTTTGGTTAAAATCGGAACAATGGCTGCACAAAAGAGATTATTTTTTGGTTTGAAGAAAATAAAGCACAAGCTAAAAATATTCAACAAATCCGATCTTTCACCCGCTGAATCACAGGAAATTTCTAAAGCCATGGGCGTTTCACAAAAAGATGTTGTAGAGATGGACAGGCGACTCTCCGGCTCTGATTTGTCTTTAAATGCTCCTGTTGATAAGGAAAATTCTGTTGAATATCAGGATCTGCTACAGGATCCGGGAACTAGTCTAGAAGATCGTGCTTTAGAGAACAGCGAAAGGAAATATGGAAATCGCTTGTTATCAAATGCGATGAAAGTTCTCAATGATCGTGAACAACATATTCTTCGTGAGAGGAAGCTAAAGGATAATCCGACAACACTCGAAAAGTTGGCTAAGTTTTATAAAATTAGCAGGGAGAGGATTAGACAGATTGAAGCCCGTGCTTTTGAAAAATTACAGATAGCCGTAATCAAGGAAAAAGAATCAAGTTCTGATGTTTAGGGATTCTTAGTTGAATTTTTGTAAAGGAATAGAATCTTTTTCATTTTCGTTTACGCAGAATGAAAAGATTACTTTTGCTCCATCTGGCACAAACATTTCTGGCATTTCATTAATGGCTTCTCGACACTGATTGATATCAAAAAACGGTTTGGTTATTTCTCGGTGCGTTTGTTTGTCACATTCTGAATCGATCGCTAGACAATAGAAGACTATTCCTACATATTTTAGCAAATTAATTTATCCATTAGGTTTCAGGCTATCATAATCATGGCAGGAGTAAACACAGATTTTAAACCCGCACTAACACCAAAAGAAATGCTTGCTTTTGGTGTTTTTGGTGGGTGGTATTTTGGCAGGGATATAGCGGAGTATCCCAAAGAATGGTTCAAGGACGCTAAAATCAGCAAGAATGGTTTTAATGTACAGTTAAATTTTTTTAAGGTTCAGTCTGGACAAAGCAGGACGATTTGGAAGAACAAAGGATGGATTACTCCAGAAGATCCATTGGGTTGGTTTCAATGGTATTGTAGGTATTTTATGGGTCGACGGATTCCGGATATTGACCAAATCCAGATTGGTAGATGGCGATCTTTTGGTCCTAGACATAGGGCAGCTATTATGCATAACTGTTCATCGCAAGATCTTGGTTGTCGACCTAAACAAAGACAGGCTTTGTTGCAGTGGGCATATGATCCCTTTTTTTAGTTTTAGTGATAATATTAACTGCAGGATATGAAGAAATTTTATAAAACTATGTTTTTTGTTGTTTTGACTTTATTTTTCACCAAAAGTAGTTTTGCTGATCTCAGACATGATCAGGGTAAAGCAGGGAAGCAAAATGCCTAT
>CAYMIQ010000045.1:0-6760 GCA_964390605.1 uncultured Rickettsiales bacterium | reverse complement strand
CTAAGTCTATTTATGACAATGTGGCTTATGGACAAAGCATTCATGGTTTGGCAGGTGATATGAAAAAGTTGGATCAAATTGTTGAGTTGAGCTTAGAAAAGGCTGGTTTGTTGGAGGAAATTAAAGATCGACTCGATGAATCTGGTACTAGCTTGTCCGGAGGACAACAACAGAGATTATGTATTGCTAGAGCGATTGCGGTAAACCCAGAAATCATTTTAATGGACGAGCCCTGCTCGGCTCTTGATCCGATTGCAACGGCGAGAATTGAAGAGTTAATGGATAGTTTAAAAGAAAAGTATACAATCGTTATCGTAACTCACAACATGCAACAAGCCGCAAGAGTGTCCCAATTTGCGTCTTTTTTTCATTTGGGCAACCTAATAGAATACGGAAAAACAGAAAAGATATTTACAAAACCTGATAATGAGAAAACACAAGGATATATTACCGGAAGATTCGGTTAGGATGGAGGAGTTATGAAAAAGCATACAGTTTCGTCATATGATTGGGAGTTGAAGCGCCTAAACTCCACAGTGACAGAAATGGGATATTTGGCTATCGAGCAGATTGAAGGATGTATAGATACTATGAGCACAAGAGATAAAAAGAAGGCACAACAAATACTTGCTGATGATCAAAAAATAGATGATTTAGAGCATGAGGTGGCGAGTATGTCGGTTAGGTTATTAGCCTTAAGACAGCCGATGGCAGTAGATCTTAGAAATATAGTCGCATCGCTTAAAATCTCCAGTGATATTGAAAGAATTGCTGACTATGCATCGAATATTGCTGAGCGCTCCCCTCTTCTTAGTTCCAGCAAGCCTATTCAATTACTTGCTCCATCGATTATAGAGATGGGAGATCTTGTTTCTAAGATGTTCAAGAATATTATTGAAGCATATGCGAAACAGGATGCACTGAAGGCTATGCAAATATGGAAGAGTGATGTTAAGGTTGACAAAGTGTATAGTAAGATAATGAAAAATATTATTTCTTCGATGGTAAAAAATCAAAAATCCATCAACAGTCATACGAATCTTTTATTTATGGCAAAAACTTTAGAAAGATTGGGTGACCACTCAACTAATATTGCTGAGGATATTTATTTTCTGGTGAATGGAAAACAATATAAAAAAACTCGACCTAAAGGATAAAAGTTATAATAGTTTTTCTATAACTAAAGTTTTCAAAGAGAAAATCATTATAGTGATGGAGTAAAGTTGGATAACTTGCCGAAAACTGCACTCGTTTATGTTGGACTTGATTTAGTTGGTGATGGTCTCATGAAGCTTCCATTTGTGAGAGCTATGCGCAGCGCTTTTCCTGAGACTAAAATTACCTGGTTAGCCGGAAAGGGACCAAGTGCTTATAATGGTATCCTTGCCCCTGTGGTTTCTAATTTATTAGATGAGGTTATTGATAATGCAAATATCGGAAGTAAATTTTTTGAACTTTTTTCTAAACCTCTTAACGCAAGACAATTTGATTTGCTTATTGATACACAGCGAAGAATATTAACGACGTTGATTGTAAAGCGAATATCCCACGGCATATTTATTTCTGGTTCAGCTAATTTCCTATTTTCTAGTAAATCGCCAGGTCGAGGATATCAGAAGCCAAAATCAATGATACAGCAGATGTTTGATTTATTAGAGGTTGCTACCGGAAACGTTCCCTCAATATCTAAAGCATTGGAAATAGACAAGAAATATTTAGATACCGCATTAAATTTTTTGCCCGACGGGTACAAATATGTGGGATTTTCTCCTGGCGCGGGCGGTAAGCATAAGTGTTGGCCCTTAGAAAATTTTATTCAATTAGCACAACAGCTAGAATCTAATTCATTAAAAACCGTGTTTCTTCTTGGGCCAGAGGAAGGAGATATATACCCAACCTTAAAAAAAGAACTTCCAAACTCTATCTTCCCTGAACAGGAGGATCACAAAATGGAAAATGGTCCACTTTATAGCATCGCTATATCAAAAAGATTATCTGCAGCGGTATCCAATGATTCTGGAAATATGCATATGATAGCAGCCTCAGATGTTCCTCTTCTCGTTCTTTATGGGCCAACATCTCCTGAAAAATTTTCTCCTTTTAAAAGAGAAATTCAAACTATTTGTGCAGAAGATTTTGGCGGTCCTGAAATGAAAAACATTCCAGTGGAATCTGTTAAACAAAAGTTAATTGAACTATTAGATGCTTAAAGTCAACTAGCATTACTCGGTAAGAAGAGTTTAATTCTTTTCATCAGAAAGATTAGAATTATTAAACCAGGAATTGCTAAAAAACCCGAGAGAAGGAAAAACAAGAACCAAGAAAGTTCATCAGCAAGCCATCCTCCAAATGAGCTCAATGCTGTCCTGCTAAATGCCATGAATGATGAAAGTAGGGCGTACTGAGTCACTACATGGGATCTATTGCACATCGAGGATAAAAAAGCTACGAAAGCCGCAGCCCCCATCCCGCCAGATAAATTTTCGATTCCAATTGTCAGAAAAAGAACTGAGAAGTTGTCTCCTACGATTGCTTGAAACGCGAACATTAAATTTGATAACGCCTGCAAAATACCACAAATTAATAACGATCTAAAAATACCTATTGAGCTAGTCAGAAAACCACCAAATATTACTCCAACTATTGTTGCTAGTGATCCAAAGACCTTGCTTGCGGTTGCTATTTCTTGGGCAGAAAAACCTATTTCTACATAAAATGGATTTGCCATAACCCCCAGGATTGCATCACCTAATTTATAGAGAATGATAAATAAAATAACAGACAGAGAAAATTTACGAGCAATAAATTCGTGGAAAGGTTTGATTATATTCTTTAAGAACCATTTTGTAGCAAAATTGAGAACCCCTTCTTTCCTGGAAATAGATTTTTTAGAATCTTTTGGTGAACGGGGACCCAAGAATACAGTGATGCAACCTATGAGCATCAACGATGCCATGATCTGAAATACTTGAGACCATTGAAAAAAAATTGATAAGTAAATAGCTCCAGCTCCAGCAACCAGCATGCCTAAACGATAGCCTAACTGTATGGCCGAAGATCCTATACCTCTGTCGCGTTCAATTTCTATACGATATCCGTCGATTACTATATCTTGGCTTGCGGAAAAAAAGGATAGTAGTGTTGCCCACAATGCTGTGTGGAAAATGTTAATTTCAGGGTTGCTGTAGCCTAGGCCAATCATTGAAATCATTACTAGTATCTGTGTCAGAAGGATCCATCCGCGACGATTCCCAAGTAATTTCGTTAGAAAAGGCAGCGAAACTTGATCAAGAAATGGAGACCATAAAAATTTTAAACTATAAGGAATACCGACCAATGCAAAAAGACCGATCGCCGTTTTACTGATTCCCGCCGTGGCTAACCAATAGGAAAGTGTTGAGAGAGTTAGCAGTAAAGGTAAACCACTCACAAACCCTAAGCAAAAGATTGTTAGTGTGCGCGTATCCTGAGCTTTCGAGAGTAATGTGCTGATTTTTTTAGAAATCATTTATTTGATAAATTTTAAAAAACGCTTTAGTGAAGTGACTGGTCTAGCGCCATCATGGCTAATAATCTCACTAGCGACTATGCCACCAAGTTTCGCAGATTGAGAAAGCGTGTAACATTTAGATAGGCCATACAGAAAACCTGCAGCATAAAGATCTCCAGCCCCGGTTGTATCCACAACTTTTTTGGCAGGAGCAGCTTTTACTTTTTCAACAGAATCCTTGTCAATAATAACGGACCCTTTTTCGCTGAGTGTAAGGGCATTAATTTTACATATGTTTCTTGCCTTTGGTATTATATCACGAAAGTTTTTAGTTCTAAAAAGTGACTTAATCTCCATTTCGTTCGCGAGCAATACATCAACATAATTCTTAATGAATTTCAAAAGTTGGCCTCGATAACGTTGGACAAGATAGCGATCCGAAAGACTCAAGGAAACCATAACGCCATTTTTTTTCGCAATTTTAGCAGCAAGCTTTAATGCCTTCCTTGCGCTTGGAGAATCCCATAAATACCCTTCTAGAAGAATAACTTTACTATTTTTAATTGTTTTTTCATCAATATCTTGAGTTGTGAGATAAATGCTTGCTCCTAAAAAAGTTTGCAAAGTTCTTTGTGCGTCGGGAGTGACAAAAATCATACAACGTGCAGTGGGCGGACCAGATTTTGCGAAGGGGGTTGGGTGCAATAAGTTTATAGAAATCATTGTTTTTTTGAAAATTTTACCCAGTACATCTCTTTTCACCCTCCCTATAAATGCTCCATTCCCACCGAGAGATGCTATCCCGGCCATCGTGTTGGCTACCGAGCCTCCAGGAAGTTCAATTTTTCTCTTCATTTTCCTGTAAAAAATATTTGCCTGTTTTTCATCAACCAATGTCATCGCTCCTTTAACCAAGGAAGATTTTTTGATAAAATTCTCAGAGATATGAGTGATAACATCAACAACTGCATTTCCAATACCTACGACATCAAATTTTTTCATATTTAATTTCCCCAGGATTATTTTTAAATCCTTATTACCTAGAAATATACGCTATAATATTTGCACACTGAATTGGAATATTTTTAATAACAAAATTGATTCGGTATATTGAAAAAAATACTTAGTAAAACATTTATAATTTTTTTCACCGCTATGTATCTTCAGGGGTGCGGCAGTGTGTCGGTGGATAAGCCTGAGCCTAATACCAAGAAACCATCATTGAATCGTTTAGTTGGTTTAGAAGCCCGCCAAATTACTCAGCTATTAGGATCTCCAGATTTTAAACATAAAGAACTTTCATCTGAAATGTGGCAGTATAATAATGACTTCTGTCAGTTGAATATCTTTATATATACGCAAAAGTCCTGGGAAGTGATAGCGACGGAAAAAGAGATCGAGAGTAGAAAGGATATTGTTTTGCGAAAAAATAAAGTTGAATATGTTGATTTTCAAAAAATTGATTTAACGGAAGAGAACAAAACGCAATGCTTGAATTTTTTACTAAGAAGAAATAAAAAAATCTAAAATTTTTAATATTGATAGATCTTAAAAAAGTTCAGGGTTTATAATTGATTTCAATATGATAAATGCTAGTCAGATTAAAGATTCCTCTAAAATTTTTAACACGTTAAAAATTATCTCATCTTTAAAAAGCTTAAAGACTGACTCTGGTTCCAGTCCGATAATATCTAGAAAAAAATATTTAGAATTTATAAAAAAGACATTAAAGATTGGTCGGGCAGAGATCCATAAACAGTTTGAGAATGGAAGCGGAGGAAGAGAAGTTGTTGTCGCGCAGACCTATCTCATTGATCAGATTATTCATTTAATATGTAAAATCTTAAGTCCCAAGCCATCGCGCATCAAAGAAACTTTTGATGATTTGGGGTTATCTATTATCGCAGTAGGCGGATATGGAAGAGGTGAACTGGCCCCATTTTCTGATATCGATCTTGTATTTCTTATTTCCGATTATAAGCAACGCAAATGCAAAGAATTTATCCGGGATATTTTGTATTTTCTTTGGGACCTCGATCTAAAAGTAGGACATGCAACTAGAACTATTAAAGAATCTATTAAAAAAGCAAAAGAAGATATTATAATTCGCACAAGCCTTTTAGAATCTCGCATGATCTTGGGGGATGAATCGTTATATCAAAAATTTTTAAAAAAATTTGATACCAACGTTCTTAAGCATCAAAAAAAGTATTTTATTAAGAAAAAATTATTGGAAAGAGATAGTAGGCATTTATCGAATGGTGATGCCAGGTATCTATTAGAGCCTAACATTAAGGACGGGAAAGGTGGAATCAGAGATTTAAATACTCTTTTCTGGATTGCTAGATATGTTTACCGGGAGTCAAAAATTCAGAATTTTATTTCCAGAAAAATATTTTCTAAAGAAGAAATGAAGATGCTTACTAAGGCTTACGATTTTCTTTTAACCTTGAGATGTCACATGCACTTTCTTGCTAATAATGCAGAAGAAAGACTGACATTTGATATTCAACCTGAAATCAGCAGGAGGATGGGATACACGGATCATGCGGGAACTCTCGGTGTAGAAAGATTGATGAAGCATTACTACTTGGTCGCTAAACAAATAGGTGATCTAACTAGAATTTTTTGTGCAGCTGTGGAGAGTGAGAATCTTCGTCGAGTTAATATAGATTTGAAACCATCGAGCTATCGAAAAAAATTGCCTACGGGATTTAAGATAATCAAAAACCGACTTACTTTTGAGAAAGAAAGCGTTGTGTCAAGTGATCCTGTTAATATGCTTCGTTTATTCCGCATATCACAGAAATTTAAAATTGATATTCACCCTTCTGCATTAAGATTCATTAACCGGAATTTAAAAAGGGTTAACAAAGAATTTCGCGATCGTGAGGAGGCAAACCAAATTTTTCTTAAAATATTAACATCATCTCAAAATCCAGAAATAGCTCTTATGAGAATGAATGAATCCGGTATTTTGGGGAGATTTATGCCTGATTTTGGCAGAATTGTTGGGCACATGCAGTTCGATATGTATCATATATACACAGTTGATGAGCACACTATAAGGGCTATTGGTATTCTTGCTGCCATAGAAAGAGGAGAGTTAAAAAAAGAACACCCTCTGGCGACTGAAGTTTTTCCAAAGGTAAAAATGCGTCAATGCTTGTATGTTGCTCTATTTTTGCACGATATAGCCAAAGGTAGAGGTGGTGACCATTCTTTAATAGGATCGGAGATTGCAAGAAAATTTAGCATCAGATTAGGAAA
>CAYMIQ010000044.1:0-6766 GCA_964390605.1 uncultured Rickettsiales bacterium | reverse complement strand
AATTCCTTCATGTGCACCCTCTATTAATCCCGGAACGTCAGCTAAAACGAACTCGACATCTCGAAATCTTATGACACCTAAATTAGGATTTAGCGTAGTAAATGGGTAGCTAGCAATCTTTGGCTTTGCTTTTGTTAGAGTGGACAAAAGAGTTGATTTTCCCGCATTAGGCAGACCCACTAAACCTGCGTCCGCAATTAATTTTAATCGAAGCCAAATCCATTTTCCTTCCCCTAAGGATCCTGATTGCGCAAATTTAGGCGCCTGATTCCTGGAGCCCTTAAAATGGGAATTTCCAAGTCCACCTTTGCCTCCATGCAAAATCTCAACTTTTTGTTTAGGTTTGGTGATATCCATAAAAAGTGTTTTTTTATCCTCTTCAAAAACCTGGGTACCAGCAGGAATTTTCAAGACTAATGAATCCGCTGAAGATCCAGTTTTATTTTTCCCTTTCCCATGCATTCCATTTTTTGCAACAAAATGTTGTCTGTATCGATAATCAATTAAAGTATTTAAATTCTCTTCGGCTAATAGAATAATATCCCCGCCACGACCACCGTCGCCTCCATCAGGACCGCCAAACTCCACATACTTTTCCCGTCGAAAACTAACGCAACCGTCACCTCCGTCACCACTCTTGATAAAGATTTTTGCCTCATCAAGAAATTTCATAGCTAAACTCGTGAAAAACTAAAGGAAAAATTACTTATAAATCGAATACTGTGATAATAGGTGTGATTAGTTAACTGAATCGACGTGAACAAATTTCCTACCACCTATATTCTTACTAAATGATACCTTCCCATTGGAGGTTGCAAACAAAGTATGATCTCTGCCGATTCCAACATTCCGGCCAGGAAAAAATTTTGTACCTCTTTGACGAACGATAATGTTTCCAGGAATAACTGCCTCGCCGCCAAACTTTTTAATACCGAGTCTTCGGCCAGCTGAATCTCGACCATTCCGTGAACTGCCTCCTGCTTTTTTATGTGCCATTCTTTATCTACCTATCTAAAAGTCTTCTACTACTGTTCTTTCTTAGTGCCCGTGGAACCTGAAGAAGCAATAGAGATATCATTTATCTTCAAATACGTAAGGTCCTGCCGATGTCCCTTTAATCTCCTGTAATTGTGACGACGTTTCTTCTTAAACACAACCACTTTGTCAGCCTTTGCTTGGTTAACAATTGTAGCAGATACTTTTGCGCCCTTTAAAACAGGAGTTCCAAGAGTAATATTCTGGTCATCGTTTACGAGCAATACCTGGTCCAACATAATGCTGTCTCCTGGTTTTCCTGCAATTTTCTCAACAGAAATAACATCATCCTTGGTAACTTTATACTGCTTTCCTCCTGTCTCAATAATCGCAAACACAACACACCTCTAACTTTCTTACCAAATAATAAATACTGCGGAATTTTTCGTAAGCGTAATATAAGACGAATGTCAAAACTGTCAATTTTTTTACTAGATAAATGAAAGAAAATCATCAAAAATGTGTTGATTCGTCGAATAATATTCGTGGAGAGGTGACAGAGTGGTCGATTGTGGCGGTCTCGAAAACCGTTGTACCTTCTGGGTACCGTGGGTTCGAATCCCACCCTCTCCGCCAAATAAGAAAGTCATATATTTTTGTCTATTTTTACTTGACGTTCATTACTTGAACATTATATAGTTCATGAAATGAACAAGGCTTTGGGATTGGGAAATTTATGGCAATTCAGCAAGATAATAAACTCACGAAACAAGAAGAATCTGGCGATTTAACTCTGGGTGTGTTGGAGGCTATCGATTCTAAAAAGAGCATTACGCAAAGATCCATAGCTAAAGATTTAGACATGGCGTTAGGTCTTGTAAATTCTTATCTAAAAAGATGTGTAAAAAAAGGGTTTGTAAAAATCCAGCAAGCCCCAAAGAATCGATACCTATACTACTTAACCCCCAAAGGGTTCTCAGAAAAAGCTAAATTGACCGCCGAATTCTTAACATCATCTTTTACATTTTTCAGAAAATCACGTGATCAAATAGAAAGGATACTCGAAAACTGTAATAGGGAAAACTGGAAAAGAGTTCTCCTTTTTGGCGATAGCGAGCTTGCGGAAATTACATCTCTTTATAGTAAAAATTACGGAATTGAAATTATCCAAGTCTGCAACACATCAAATCTTGAAAAATCTAGAAAAAATACTTTTCCACTCGCCAAAGATCTAGATGCAATAATTTTAACAGATCTAACGTCACCTCAAGAATCATACGAACAGCTAATAACGATTTATCAATCCAAACCTGTTTTGGTGCCAAAGTTATTAAAAGTTAAAGGAACCAAAAATGCACGCTAGTAAAAATAATATATGGGTTTTGGCATATACTAAACAACGATCCGAACAGACGGCTTATTTTGACTCGACGCGCCAAGGGCTTGAATCCTATTGTCCTAAATATTTAAAAATGAGATCTCATGCTAGAAAAAAGGAAAAAGTAGCGTGTCCGTTATTTCCAAGATATTTATTCATTAAAATTTGCTCTTTAGAAGATTGTTCTAAAATCAAAAAGATTTCAGGAATAAGCCACTTAATCACTACAGGAAGTCAGCCAGTAACAATCCCAGACAAGATCATTGAAGATATCCAAGCCCATGAAAATGAATCAGGCTTTGTTCAATTAAGTTCATTATGTGATCTCTTTGAGGGACAGAAAGTTAGAATAGTGAACGGACCTTTCAGCTCTATTACTGCAATTTTTCATAGCATATGTGACAAAGAAAGAATTTTTCTTTTATTAAAACTTTTTGGAAGGGAATTGAAAATACAGGTTCCAATAAACTTTATTGAACAAGTAGCCTAATAAATATCTGATTCAATAAGTTTATTTTTCTTTGGGTCTTTTCACCCAAAGTGCGTGAGCATGGAAGGGTAAGTAAAGAAAAATAAACTAAGGTTCATATGCAAACCATAATAAAATTATATCAATCCTTTAAAGCAATAGGTCTGCCACCCAAGGCTATACCAGTTGTTTTGTTTATATATTGCTTTGGCACACTGTTTGAGAGTGCTGGCATAGGAATGTTGCTACCAATATTTGAAATGATTAATAGTTCAAGTGATCAAGCTGTTACCAATTACTCAAGTCTATCTAAAATAATTATGGACACTATCGAAAAGACGGGCGTATCTATTAATCTACAGAGTTTACTGGCGATATCATTCTCTTTGTTTCTTTTAAGACAAATTTTTAGCTATGCAAGATTAGTCTATCTCCCCAAGACAAAAGGTAATTTTATCAAAAGAATAAGGGACAAGGGTTTTTCAAGGTACTTGAGGACAGATACCGGCTATCAAGATTCAACATATCTTGGAAGAATCATAAATGACTTAACAACCGAAGTAGATCGCACAGGTAATGCTTTAATTAAATACATGGTAGTCGGGGGCCAAGTTTTAAACGCTAGTATATACATTATTATTCTAATCTTTATGTCAGCTAAAATTACCCTTTCCGCACTACTGATAATCGGTATTTCTGTTCTCATTTTACGAAAACTTTTTAAAAAAGTCCGAGCGACAAGCTTTTTAATATCGAGTGCAAATCAAAGTCTATCGACATTTTTGGCAGAAAAAATAAAGTCTACGCGTCTAATAAGGCTTTGCAGTAATGAAAATCTTGAAACCGATAAAATAAAAAACCAAACCGAAGTACAAAAAAATAATATTATAAATATGCAAATTTTTCTCGCGCGCACTTCAGTAATTATAGAACCAATTTTTGTTTTATCTATTTTTGTACTCTTGTTCACAAGCAAGAAATTTTTTGGACTATCCACTGGAGAAACTGGACTCTTTATTATCATCGTATTGAGAATCATCCCAATCATTAAAGAACTAGTCGAAAGCACTCAAGGCGTTATCGCTCTTGAAGGAAGCATAAATGCGGTAAAAGCAAGATTAGAAGCAATGAATCAGGCAACAGAGAAAAGAGATGGGAAAAAGATTTTTCATGGCATCAAGAAGTCAATCGAATTCAAGAATGTTAGCTTCACATATGATAAAAATAAACGGACTTTAAGAAAAATTAACGTAAAAATTCTTCCGAAACAGGTAACTGCTATTGTCGGGCCCACAGGTAGCGGGAAATCAACTTTTGTTGATATGTTGCCAAGATTGAGAGAGCCAGATGAGGGGCGAATTTTATTTGATAATAATCTTTTATCTTCTTTAGATATAACGACACTAAGAAAAAAAGTTGCTTACGCTCCACAAAATCCTCAGATTATTAACACAACCTTCTTAGAATACATAGCCTACGGAAACAAAGATAAGTCCATAAGTAGCATAAAAAGGGTCGCAAAATTATCTGGCGCCCATGAATTTATATCAAAAAAACCTGAAGGCTATAGGACTTTTGTAGGCGAAGATGGGGGGAAGCTTTCTGGCGGACAGAAACAAAAAGTTGATCTCGCTAGGGTACTATTAAAAGATGCATCAATATTAATTTTTGATGAGCCCACAAGTCACTTAGATTTAAAATCAAGAGAATCTTTTCTCAAAACTCTAAGAAAACTTAAGAAAAAGATTAGCAAAACTATCATTATTATAGCACACGACATTCAAAAGCTTGCTTTTGTAGATAAAATTATTGTCGTTAAGAATGGTCAAATAGAGAAAATAGGATCTCATAAATCATTAATTCAATCTAATAACTGGTATTCTGAAACTCTAAGACAAAGCAAATAAAAGGAAAGGTAAATCCAATGAGTGCTAAATTTAATTTAAATAATAAGTCTATATTGATTACTGGCGGAACTGGTTCTTTTGGCCAGAAATGTGTCAAAGAAATCCTAAAGAGATTCAAGCCCGCAAGATTAGTAATTTTTTCGAGAGATGAGCAAAAACAATACGAGATGAGAGAAAAATTTCAGGAAAGCGCTAACAATTGTTTGCGTTACTTTATTGGTGATATACGCGATCAAAGCAGACTTGAAATGGCTTTGAGTGATATTGAGTATGTCATTCATGCTGCAGCATTAAAACACGTACCGACCGCAGAATATAATCCATTTGAATGTATACAGACCAATGTACATGGAGCAGAAAATTTAATTAATGCAGCCCTTAGACAAAAAGTTAAGAAAGTTATCGCCCTATCAACTGACAAAGCTGTTGCTCCGGTTAACTTATATGGCGCAAGTAAGTTAGCAGCAGAAAAAATTTTTATAGCCGGGAATAATTTAAGCAAAGCTAACGGCACACAATTCAGCGTTGTAAGGTACGGAAATGTCATAGGATCTCGAGGAAGTGTTATTCCACATTTTATCAATCTTATAAAAACTGAAGGAAAGACTATTCTGCCATTAACTGATCCAAATATGACGCGTTTCTGGATCACGCTTGTCCAAGGTGTTGAATTAGTCCTCAACAGTCTGAATCAAATGCAAGGGGGTGAAATTTTTGTCCCAAAAATACCTAGCATGAAAATATCAGATCTGATCAATTCATTTGGGCATAATATAAAGACAAAAGTTATTGGTATTAGGCCAGGAGAGAAGATACACGAAATCTTAATTACCAACGACGAAGCACGAAATGCCTGGGATATGGGAGATTATTATCTGATAGAACCGGATTTCGTTTGGAGGAAAAGAAAAAAAATAAAAGCCAGAACGTCAAAACGTCTTCCTGAGAGATTCTGCTACGCAAGCAACAACAATAAAAAATGGATAACAGAATCTGAAATGAAAAGAATCATCAAAAATATCAAAAATGCAAAAAGATACTAACCGGAATCTTCTTAAAAGTATTTCCATTCGTTTATCATCTGAATTCCCATATTTTTCAGTTGATTTTATTAAGCAGCTAAAAAAAATACACTCTTCAAAAATACATGTATATTGCCAAACTCCAACAGATGAAAAATTTTATAGAGGGGTGGGTGGAAATGACTTGTATGATTCCATCACAACCTATCAACATTTAAGAAGAATAGGGATAGAAAAAATAACGGACGAGAAGTCCATAATAAAAAAAGCAAAAATATATGAGAAAAAATTAGGTCATACGCTTAATCATATCGCGGTTCCTGATCGTGGCTTTGGTCTGGGATATGCTCTTGGCGGATTTTATCATCCGCGTTCACAGCTTGCTGATAAGGCTAACTATATCCAAATGCTTAATCACTACGTTCAATCACTGGAGTTTTGGGAAAATGAAATGAGGGAGAAAAAAATTTCTCTATGTTTATTTCCATTAACTATTGCAAGCTATGTAGCTGGCTCTCTAAAAATCCCATGTCGCTGGATGGCGCGCTCAAGATTCAAAAATTATCATTATTGGTCACCAAATATTTTTTGGGAGAATCCAAAAGTACAAAAAATCTATCTTTCTTCAAAAAATAAAAATTTGAAAAAAACCAAACTTGTAGAGACTTATTATTCCGAAAAAAGTAGAAGAGATCGTAGGCTACAGAAATCAAAATTTTTTCCGGCTATTGTAACAATATTAAGAGAAATTATTATGAGATCATATTGGCTTTTGCGTGGTTATGAAAAGGGCAAAGAAGGGTACTATCTTAAGGATAACATAAGGTATATCTATCAAAGATGGTCACACGGACGCCAGGCAACAGGAAAATATGCTCTCAAACTAAAAGATCTTGAAAAAAAACCATTTGTCTTTTTCCCTCTACCAACTGAACCAGAAATAAATGTACAACAAAGAGCCCCAGAATATTTTTAGCAACTAACAACATTTGCTGCATTGACAAGAGATTTGCCG
>CAYMIQ010000043.1:0-6794 GCA_964390605.1 uncultured Rickettsiales bacterium | reverse complement strand
GACCTCAGGATTATGAATCCTGCGCTCTAACCAACTGAGCTAACCCGCCATCAGGAAGTATGGAAACTACTAATCCTTGGCATGAACTGTCAAGCATAAGCGAAAATTTTAGTGAGTAATCCATCCGCCACCGAGCATGCAATTTCCTCTATAAAAGACACAAGCCTGACCTCGAGCCACCCCGGGCTCAGGCAAATCAAGGAATACGTCCGCTTTATTCTCATCGGCTACAATCTTAGCGCTTACTGCCTGTTGAGTTGAGCGAAGTTTTACATCAGCAGTAATCCCTTCTTGGGGGATTGTCTTTCCAGGGCCAAGCCAATTGAGCTCTTTAATCCGCAGGTGATCCTTTTTCAATGCAGAGAGAGATCCAACAATCACTTCGTTCTTTACCTCATCAAGACGAATGACATAAAGAGGTTCTTCCTTTGGACCCGAAGCACCTACACCGATACCGCGACGTTGTCCGACAGTATAATGAATGATGCCCTCGTGCTCCCCTAAGACGGTACCATCAATATGAATAATTTTACCCTTTTTAATTGGGTGCGGTGAAAGCTTGCGCACGAAAGAAGCATAATCTCCGCTAGGAACAAAACATATATCCTGGCTATCGGGTTTTTCGGATACTAAAAGATTAAATTTTCTTGCGAGTCCGCGAGTCGTAGTTTTTTTCATACCGCCAATGGGAAAGCGGAGAAATTCAAGCTGTTCTTTAGTTGTGCTAAATAAAAAATAACTTTGATCCCTTCCGGCGTCAGCAGCCTTATGAAGCTCTGGTCCATTTTGACCCATCACTCTTTGCGCATAGTGGCCCGTGGCCAAAGCATCTGCTCCCAATTCTTTCGCAATCTTGAATAAATCCCGAAATTTAACTGTCTGATTGCAGCGCACGCACGGAATGGGGGTTTCTCCTTGAACATAACTGTCGACAAAATCATCAATCACATCGTGGCGAAATTTTTTCTCATAATTTAAAACATGGTGTCGAATCTTCAACTGTTCACAGACTTTACGTGCGTCGGCAATATCACGACTTCCACAACAACTACGCAAGGCCTTGCCCTGATCCGCGCTATCATAAAGTTGTAAGGTTACGCCAATGACCCGATAGCCTTCCTCTACCAACAATGCGGCCGTGACTGAGCTATCCACCCCTCCTGAAAGAGCAGCAACAACAAGAGTCTCTGAGGCCGGCTTATTAATTCCTAAAGAATTCATTCGACATTCAGCTCCAATTTGGCTTCCTCACTCATCATTTCTTTCGTCCAAGGAGGATCAAAAACTAAATTTACTTTTGCTTCCATAACTCCGGGTAGATTTGAAACCTTGTCCTCAACTTCCACAGGCAAGGATTCTGCAACTGGACAATTTGGGCTTGTTAGGGTCATTTTAATAGCGACACTGCCATTCTCCCCTAACCCAATATCATAAATTAGACCCAAATCATAAATGTTCACAGGGATCTCTGGATCAAAGACCGTCCTTAAGAGAGAGATAACCTCATCTTTAAGGTTGTTGTTTTTTGATTCTACTTTCTTTTTAGTCATCCTGTATCTTTTGCTAATTTTTGAATATGTTGTACCATCGCCATCATTCCAATCTGTCTTCTGGATGTCAGCGCTGGTCCTAAACCTAAGTCATTCACCATTTCCGGACCAAAGCCCTTAATTTCTTCTGCGTTCTGTCCACTAAATATCTGGGTCATCATGGCTACCAAACCCTTCACGATAAAGGCATCTGAATTGCCAAGGTAATAATATTTTGTTCCTTTTTTTTCGCATATCATCCACACTTGCGCCTGACAACCATACATCTGGTTACCCTCTGTGCAGAATTTTTGATCTAAAGATTTTGTCTGCTTACCTAAATCAATAATATATTCAAATTGACCGTACTCGCCATCGTCAGCAATTCTTAAGTCATCTGCATATTGTTTTAATTTTTCAAGCGCCATGCCACATCTTTTTACGATAAAATTTTCTTTGCCTTAATGATAGATTCGATCAATCTTGTGATATCCTGTTCACGATTATATAAACCAAAAGAAATCCGCGCCGTTGAATTCACATTAAAGCGGTCCATGGTTGGTTGAGAGCAATGATGTCCTGCTCTGATTGCTATTCCTTCACGATCTAACAGAGAAGCAAGGTCGTGCGCGTGAATGTTTTCTAAATTGAAGGATAGCAAGGCACTTGCATGTTGCGCACCACCAACAAGTTTGACTCCCCCTAGATCAGTTAACGCCTCTTTGGTTTTCTCGAAAAGTATATGCTCGTGTGAGTGAATAGAGTCCATTCCAATACCTTCTAAATAGTCGATAGCTTTGCCTAAACCGATCGCCCCCGAAATATTTGGTGTACCGGCTTCGAATTTATAAGGGATCTCATCGAACTCCGTTTTTTCTAAAGTCACCGAACTGATCATCTCGCCCCCAGTTTGATATGGCGGCATGTTTTCCAAGTATTTCTTCTTTCCATATAAAACACCAACTCCGGTTGGCCCATAAAGCTTATGACCAGAAAAGACATAAAAATCACAATCTAGATCCTGAACATCAATAGTTTGATGGGGAGCCGCCTGGCAGCCATCAATCAAAACCGGGATATCAGCACTATGGCAAATCTTCACGATCTCTTTTATGGGCAGTATGGTTCCTACTGCATTTGACAAATGAGTAAGCGATACGAATTTAGTTTTACTAGAAATTAACTTCTTAAAATCTTCCAACAAAAAATTTGCCTGATCATCAACTGGTGCAACTTTAATAGAAATACCTTTCTCTTCACGTAAAATTTGCCAAGGAACAATATTGGCATGATGCTCAATTGCGGAAATAATAATTTCATCTCCCTTTTTCAAAAAAGATCGACCAAAAGATGATGCAACTAGGTTAATCCCTTCCGTAGCACCTCGAACAAAAATTACCTCCTCTTCTTTAGTAGCATTAATGAGTTTCGACACTTTTTTTCGTGCGCCCTCATAAGCCTCCGTTGCCTCCTGACTCAAAAGATATACGCCACGATGGATATTAGCGTAGCTCTTTTCATAAAAATCTTTTATGGAATCAATGACAAGTTTGGGCTTTTGTGCACTTGCTGCGGTATCCAAATAAACAAGTTGCTTGCCGTACATTTTCTTAGAAAAGATAGGAAAATCGGAGCGAATTTCCTCTAAATTTGAAGAAGAGCTCAGATCAGCTGTTTCCTGTCTTTTTTCTTTGATTGCCTTTTCTGTCAATTTACTGCCCCCTGCAACCAAAGTGTAATTTTTTCTTTGAAGTGCTGACGCACAGGGACAACAAGGATCTCTTTTAAAAGATTGTCTATGAACGCTTCTAATAGAATCTTTTTAGCATCGTGTTCGCTAATACCACGGCTACGGATATAAAAAATACTTTTTGGATCTAGTTCTCCCGTAGTAGCACCATGACTACATTTCACATCATCGGCATGAATCTGGAGTTCTGGTTTAGTGTAGGCGGCAGCATCATCCGACAATAAAATATTTTTACACAGTTGATTTGCATCTGTTTGCTGGGCAATCGCATCCACAGAAATATTTCCTTGGAAGACACCTCTTGAAGAATCGGTCAATAAATTACCAAAGATTTGCGCACTAGTTGAGTTTGGATTAAGGTGATGTACCCACACGGAATTATCCAGATGTTGCTTTGCACGCCCTAGGGACAGTCCAGCAATTTTACAAATGGATTTTCCCGATACAAGCGCACGCACTTCATTGCGAGAAAGCGCCCCACCTGTAGACAGGCAGAAACTTTCATAAACAGATCCTCGTTTCAGATGAATTAGATTCTTTGCGAGACTAATAGCCCGCGATGATTCTTCTTGAATCTTATAATGAAATACTCTAGCGCGAGACTCCAGCTGAATATCATTAACAATATTTGAGAAATAATCCTTTCCTGAATCTCCAAAATGAGATTCTACAATTGTTGCACAACTGTCTTGCTCAGCAAAAACTAGATTATGTAAATGGGATGCGGAATAATTCTTACGAGGACAAGAATAATGAATAAAGTGGAGTGGTTTATCAATCTTGACTCCCTTGGACAATTTCAAGCAATAACCATCCGACATTAAAGCAAGGTTTAAATTTAATTCTGGATGGTCAAGTTCACGAAACGAGCGATTCATCATTTTTTTAAACAAATCAGGATCTTGCTCTAACATATCCTTAAGTGTGTATAGAGTAACACCAGAAGGAAGATTCTTGATTGTGGAAAAAGAAGGATTAAACTTTCCGTCCGTAAATACCAAATGGTAGGCATCAATTCCGTCCAAAGATTTTGTATCAAATTTTCCTGTACTTTTTGCCAGTGAAGAGTATGCGCGATCACGAAGAGCTGAAAGGTTTGTAAAATGCCAATCCTCATTCTTAACTCTTAAAAAGCCTGATTTGGAAAATTTGTCAATTGACTGATCTCTCAAGCGCCTAAACCAAGGCAAATGTTTACCGGGAAGCAAAGGGCTAACCTTATCATACTCGCTAAGATAAGTTTCTGTTGATGAAAGGGTCATTTTGCTAGTGTCGGCATACTCGTAGAATCATCAGGCGCACTTCCCTTGAAAATCGAGTAACCTTCTCTTTCTAATTTCTCAACAAGATCCATTTTCCCACTTTTAATAATCTTCCCATGAGAAAGAATATGGATCTTGTCAGGTTTAACATATTCCAATAATCGCTGATAATGTGTGATCAGAACCATTGATTGTTTTGAATGACGCATTTTAGCAATCCCTCTAGAAATTAATTTGAGCGCGTCAATATCAAGACCTGAATCTGTCTCATCCAAAATTGCCAATCTTGGCTCCAGTAATGCCATCTGAATAATCTCGTATCTCTTTTTCTCACCACCAGAGAATCCTGTATTCACAGAACGTTTAATTAGCGACTCATCCATCTCTAGAAGATCTAGTTTTTGCCTAAGTGTTCTAAGGAATTCTGCTGCATTTAACTCCTTTCGTTTATGAAATCGCCGAATAGAATTCAGTGCGGTCTTGAGAAAGTTAGTACCCATCACGCCAGGAAGTTCAACTGGATATTGAAAACCCAGAAACAACCCTCTGCAAGCTCGTTCATCAGGGCTCATAGACTGAAGATCTTTGCCTTGAAAAAGAATCTTGCCTTTTGTTACTTCATAAGAATCATGACCAGCAAGCACATGTGCAAAGGTGCTCTTGCCGGATCCGTTGGGGCCCATAATGGCGTGAATTTCCCCAGGTGCCACTGAAAGATTCAAGCCCTTAAGGATCTCCTTGCCATCTACTTTCGCATGGACATTTTTTATCTCTAACATTTTTATCCCGTTTTTGCTTGCCATGGTCTTAGCCCACACTTCCCTCAAGAGTAATGCCCAATAACTTCTGCGCTTCAACCGCAAATTCCATAGGAAGATTCTTTAAAACATCTTTACAAAAGCCATTTACTATCAAAGACACTGCATCCTCTTCCGATAAGCCCCTCTGACGACAGTAAAAAAGCTGCTCCTCGCTAATCTTTGACGTGGTCGCTTCATGTTCAACGACACTTTGATTATTTTTGGTCTCGATATAAGGGACAGTATTAGCGCCACATGCATTGCCCATGAGCAATGAGTCGCACTGACTGTAGTTCCTGGCATTTTTTGCCTTCGGCTGAATACGTACTAAACCTCGATAAGTATTATTCGAACGACCTGCAGAAATACCCTTTGATATAATGGTGCTGCTAGTGTTTTTGCCAACATGAATCATTTTTGTTCCCGTGTCTGCCTGCTGGAAGTTATTAGTAACAGCAACAGAATAGAATTCGCCAACAGAACCATCGCCCTGAAGGATAACGCTTGGATATTTCCATGTGATTGCTGAGCCGGTTTCGACCTGAGTCCAGGAAATTTTGGAATTATTCCCGCGACAAGTTCCTCTTTTGGTAACAAAGTTATAGACGCCACCCTTGCCTTTTTCATCTCCGGGATACCAGTTTTGCACGGTAGAATATTTAATCTCAGCTTCCGAATGAGTGACTAGCTCCACAACAGCAGCATGCAATTGATTTTCATCTCGCATCGGTGCCGTACAACCTTCTAAATAACTAACATAGCTCTCTTCGTCGGCAATAATTAAAGTCCGTTCAAACTGGCCAGTTTCAGCATCATTAATCCTGAAGTAAGTCGATAATTCCATCGGACAGCGCACTCCCTTAGGAATGTAAACAAAGGATCCATCACTAAAGACGGCAGAATTTAAAGCAGCAAAAAAATTATCAGAATATGGGACAACGCTACCCAAATACTTGCGGACAAGTTTAGGATATTTTTGAACAGCCTCAGAAAATGAACAGAAAATGATTCCTAGTTCAGCTAATTTTTCTTTGTAGGTAGTCGCAACCGAAACGCTGTCAAAAACAGCGTCTACAGCAACACCCGATAATCGCTTCTGCTCGTCTAAAGGAATTCCAAGTTTTTTGTATGTCTTCAACAATTCTGGATCCACTTCGTCCAAACTGTTTAACTTTTTCTTTTGCTTTGGAGCAGAAAAATAATAGGCATCCTGATAATCTATTTTTGGAAACTGTAAATGAGCCCACTCGGGCTCACTCTTTTTAAGCATATTATCTCTCCAAAAATGAAATGACTTCATTCTCCAATCAAGAAGCCATTTAGGCTCACGTTTCTTTCGAGAAATAAAGCGAATCGTATCCTCGGTTAATCCTTTGTCGGGACGCTCAGCCGTTATTGGAGTAACGAAACCTTGCCTGTATTTCTTGGCAATAATTTTTTTAACTGCTTGGTT
>CAYMIQ010000042.1:0-6841 GCA_964390605.1 uncultured Rickettsiales bacterium | reverse complement strand
TTAAAATTATGTTTTTCTGACCATCTTATGTAAATTTTTAGAATCATTTCCGCCCAATCTTGTGCTTCGGTTCCACCAGCCCCAGCATGCACTTCAAGATAACAATCATTTTGATCAGCTTCGCCAGAAAATAGGGTGCGCAGTTGAAATTTTTTTAGGCGGCCAAATAATTGATGAAGGTCTTTTTGGGTATCAGCTAACATTTCAGAATTAGCCTCTTGCGATGCCAATTTAAAAAGTCCAAGACAATCCTCATAGTCTTGTTCTATTTTCCGAAAGTCCCCAATCAATGATTCAAGCTGATTACGCTGCCTCATCAACACCTGAGCTTTTTCTTGATTGTTCCAAAGTTCAGGATCTTCGGCACGTAAATTTAAACGATCTAATTCCTTAGATTTTTTGTTAAGGTCAAAGGCGCCCCCTTAGCAGGTCTAGTGACCGCTTAATGTCGGAAACAATAGATTCTATTTCTGAGTTCATATTGCGCGTACCTTCTGTAATATAACTTTGCCCTAATATATAGAAAAACTAGTACAAAACTCCTGGAGTGACAAACTCATTTTTTTGAGAATCCAAGGATTTGCCCTCGATGACGAAACTAGAATCCTTGGGTTCAGTCCCCGGCTTGAAACCTTCTAGCAAGACTTGCTTTTCACCGGGACGAGCCAACAGCCCAGTTTTTTGGTTGACCTTGACCAAGCGTATCCCTGGAGGAATCCGAAAAGGTACACCTGTCTTCTCATCCAAAGCTCTCTCAATGAAAGATTTAAATATTGGCGCAGCTAGTGAAGATCCTGTTTCTTTGCCTAAAGTTTTGGGACTATCAAAACCAACAAATACTCCGGCAACCAAATCAGGAGAAAAACCTATGAACCAAGTATCGAAACTCTTGTTAGTTGTGCCAGTCTTGCCCGCCAAAGGTTTTCCTGCTTGTCTAACGGACTTTCCTGTGCCACGTTGCACGACACCCTCAAGCATAGATACAATTTGATAGGAAGATGCGGGTGAGGCAATTTGTTTGCGTACATCAGGTATGCTAGGCGGTGACAAGCTTTCATCCCATCTAAGCTGACAATCTGTGCACTCCCGTACATCCTCTTTGAAAACGTTATTACCTTTACGATCTTGTATTCTGTCAATCAATGTTGGCCTAATTTCTTTTCCACCATTTACCAACATACAATATGCATTCGTCAATCTAAGCAAAGTGGTTTCCCCTGCACCCAAAGCATATGACAGGTGTTTGGATTCGCCACTCATCACATTAAATGTTTTTGCATAATCAATGATTTTGTCAATTCCTATCGTTTGTGCCAAACGTACCGTCATGAGGTTCCTAGATTTCTCTACCCCTAATCTCATTGGACTAGGACCATAAAATTTTTTGGTATAGTTTGCTGGCTTCCATTTACCAAGACCATAACCCTGATCAATAACAAACGGTGCATCTAACACTAGAGTCGATGGCGTGAACCCATCATCTAGCGCCGCCAAGTAAACAAAAGGTTTAAAGGCAGAGCCCGGTTGTCTTTTTGCCTGGGTGACACGATTATATTCACTGATATCAAAAGAATAACCACCACTCATTGCGTAAATACGACCGGTATGTGGATCCATAGCAACTATTGCTCCACTAATCTCAGGTACTTGTCTCAAATCGAATACATTATCCAATGATCCCGATACCTCCGAATTGTTAAGCGAGATTTCTTCTACAAGAACAACATCTCCAATCTGCACTACATCAGAAGGTTTATTAACCTTGCTTCCTTTCTTTCTATTATCCAGTTGTCGTCTGGCCCATTTCATTCTGCTCAAAGGAATAATTCCTTGTTGACCACTCTTTAGACCTATAACAACACTCTTGTCTCTCGTCTCCAAAACTACAGCCAATTTCCAATGCCCCTGACCACGAATCTCATCAACCAGAAGTAATTCTTGCTCCCAAGCATCAAGTTGATCGATCTTGGTAACTGGACCTCTCCAGCCGTATTTCCGATCATAGCGAAGCAAGCCCTCTCTAAGTGCGCGCTCTGCAATATTTTGTAATGCAGGGCTCAGAGAAGTGCGAACAGACAAACCCCCTTCATAAAGAATGTCCATTCCAAATTTTTTTATCAAAAAGCGCCTCGTCTCTTCAAGAAAATAGTCCGCAAGAAAGAGTTCTGTTTTGCTTGCTTCCTTAACCACCAGTGGCTCTTCGCTAGCCTCTGATAATTCTGCCGAAGAAATATGACCATCAGTAAACATTCTTGCTAAAACCCAATTTCTTCTTTCAAATGCAAGTTCGTGATTTTTGACAGGATGGTAATTATTGGGTGCCTTCGGCAATGCTGCAATAAAAGCCAGTTCTGATAGGGACAGTTCATATAAAGATTTATCGAAGTAGTTAAGCGCTGCCGCTGCGACCCCATACGATCTATAACCCAAATAAATTTTATTTAAATATAACTCAAGGATCCTTTCCTTAGACAAGGCCCTTTCAATTCTAAAAGCCAAGATTGCTTCTTTAATCTTTCTTTCAAAACTCAGCTCATTGCTTAGTAGAAAATTTTTTGCAACTTGTTGCGTAATCGTGGAGGCGCCCTCCAATCTTTCACCTCTTACAACATTGCCTATATTAGAGAAAAAGGCTCGAACGATACCTACAAAATCTAAGCCAGGATGTATAAAAAAGTTTTTGTCCTCTGCGGATAAAAAAGCATTTATCACCCGATTCGGCATAGCCTGAACCGGAACAAACGCTCTTCTCTCTTTTGCATATTCTGCAAGTAACTGGCCATTAGCGGCATGTACTCTTGTAGCAACTGGATGCTCATAATCAACCAACTGCTTATAATCTGGAAGGTCTTGGCCATATCGATAAAATAAAAAAGCCAGACTAAATACAGCAATTAATGAAACTACTATAGTGAAGTTGAAAGTAATTAATAAAAATCTTGCCAGCATCTCCCCCTCTAGCCACACTTTAACAAATTAAAGTCCTTTTTGCAGAATTGATACAAGAATAATGTGTCTTATATGTGGCTATTTTAATGACCTATAATTATTTACTTTGGCTCGATAAAAAATTTTGAATTGATTTAGTTAAAGCCGTAACCAAATTATCTTGGTAATTGGTACTCAAGAGATTCTTTTCGTCCTCTTTATTTGATAAATAACCAAGCTCTATTAGAACAGACGGCATATCAATGGCTTTCAACACAGCAAATCCAGCAAACCTATGAGATTTCCTAATTAATCTAAACTTTGGCGCAAGTCGATCTAATAAAAATTTCGCAAGTTCTGCAGAAGAGTTCATTGTATCTCTTTTGGCCAAATCTATTAATATATCAGTAACCTCTGAACTCTCCTGCGAAAGATCAAGGCCTGCAATAATATCGGACTTATTCTCCCTCTTCGCTAACAAAGCAGCTTCCTTGTCTGAGGCTTTTTCCGATAACGTATAAATTGAGATACCTCGGTGTCTTTTGTTCTTAATTGAATCGACGTGTAGTGAGATAAAAAGGTCAGCCCTGGCCTCTCTGGCAATCTTTACTCTCTTTCTCAGCCCAACAAAAACATCCGATGATCTGGTCAATAAAACCTGGAATCGCTGATCTGCTTCTAATTTTTTTTGCAATTTTTTTGCAAAAATAAGAGTAAGGGTTTTTTCAAGTTTATTGTTTGGTGAAGTTGCGCCAGGATCAATGCCTCCGTGTCCAGGGTCAATAACCACAAGCCATTTCTTCGATGTGCTCTTCTTGACCTCACTAACATCAACTGGTTTCACTACCTCACGAATTACAGGGTTCTGTTCTTTTGCGATTGATAAATTATTTTCAAACTCTTCCGCACTTATTCTTTCCAAATCCAAGACCAATCGAAACATATTTGAAGTTCCATCTCTATCAAGAGCAAAAGAGCTAACTAGTCTGACGGTCGTGCTAAGGTCAAAAACCAGTCTGGAAACTCCTTTTTTAAAAAGACCAAATCGATAACTTTTTATAAAACCATAATTTCTGCTCTCAACATCTTCTGGGAGATTCCACGTAACTGCAGGCAGATCGACAACCAATCTTGTGGGATTAGCTAGCAAAAATGCAGAAAAATTAATCTTGTTGTTAACTTCTATAACAATTCGTGTTTTATCGGCATGTTCGCCAAACCTAATATTATTTACCTGGGTTTTGCTAAAAATAGGCGATGAAAATAATGAAATAAAAACTGTTATTAGGACTAAAAAAAGAGCAGTTCTTTCTTTATAAAAACAAAATACGAACATAACACGTACTACATATAGCGTGTAACAATCAAATTATATACATATATCTGCCAAATATAAAAAAAAGGCAACTAATTAAACTTGAATCATGACACAATAATCCCTATAGGTATTATTAGTTACCTCAAAGCAAAATGTACGCTTGTGAGGTCGTAAGAAAAGTAGAAAAGATTTTTATTATTTGAGATTAAAAGGTGCGCCAATATTAGATCTAGATTTTACAGGTCGCACTAACGGAGATTAAGCCATATGGCTAAAAAGATGCTGATTGACGCAACGCATGCCCATGGCGTTAGGGTAGCGGTTGCGGCAGATGGTTGCTTAGAGGAGTTTCTCTTTGAAAGCAGCAATCAAAAACCATTAAAAGGTAATATATACCTTGCAAAGGTGGCGAGAATTGAGCCTTCGTTGCAAGCAGCGTTTGCTGACTATGGTGGCAACAGACACGGGTTTTTGCCTTTTAGTGAAATCAATAATGACTATTACCAGTTACCTGTATCTGATAGACAGGATTCCGAGGGAGACTCCCCTAAAACCAAAGATAAAACTGAGGATACCAAGAGCGGAGAGGAAGAAGAAAAGACCACTCCTGCCAAAGCAAATGGAAGAAGATCGCACAGGGGAAAGACAGATAGTCGCTATAAAATTCAAGAAGTGATTAATCGAAACCAGGTAATGCTGGTTCAGCTATTAAAAGAAGAAAGATATAACAAAGGAGCTGTTATAACTACCCGCCTATCTTTAGCAGGGAGATACTGCGTTTTAATGCCAATGACTACAGAAGGTGGGGGAGTTTCAAGAAAAATTATTAATATTTTTCAACGCAGAAAATTACGGAAAGCACTAGATGAGCTTAAGGTTGAGAAAGGCATGTCCGTGATAATAAGGACAGCAGGAGAAGGTAGAACAAAAACTGAGATAAAAAAAGATTATGAATACTTATTAAGACTTTGGAAGGATATTCGCGAATTAACAAAAAGTTCCAATGCCCCGTGTCTAATTCACGAAGAAGGAAGCTTAATTAAGAGATCGATTAGAGATCTTTATACCCGAGAAATTGACCACATCGATGTTTCTGCAGAACCAGAATACAAAATGGTAAAGGACACAATGAAAACAATGATTCCAAGTCACGCAAAGAAAGTGAGGAGATTCCGACATAAAGATCAATCTATCTTTGAATTTAACAAGGTCGGAGAGGAAAATGCTACAATTTATAAACCAAATGTTGAATTGAAATCTGGTGGTTACATAGTCATCAACCAAACAGAGGCATTAGTCGCAATTGATGTAAACTCCGGAAGATCCATCAAGGAAAGAGATATAGAGGAAACTGCGCTAAAAACAAACCTGGAAGCAGCGGAAGAAGCCGCAAAACAAATTAGGCTGCGAAATCTTTCTGGCCTTATAGTCATAGACTTCATCGATATGGAAGTCAAAAAGAACCAAATTAAAATTGAGAGATTTATGAAAGATCAACTTAAGAACGATCGTGCGCGGAATCAAATCGGACAGATAAGTTCATTTGGGCTTTTAGAAATGTCTCGTCAAAGAATAGGGACTAGCATCTCTGAAATGCAAGACTCTGAGGTCAGCGCGCTAGAAGTATTAAGAAAAATCGAAAATCAATGCACTAGGAACAGGGGCGATAAGTTATTTGTCTACACATGTCCCAGCATGCTGCCTTACCTTATAAATGAAAAGAGAAGATCGATTGTGGATCTGGAAAGCAAATATGATACAAAAATTTATCTTTACGAAGATAATAATTTGCCCTCACCCAATTTCCGCATCAGCACCGATACCTTGCAAAATTGGAAAGTTGACGGAGAAATCGTTTATGACAGCACAAGAGAAAGAGGAGCATATCAAAGAAAATCATATCCTAAAAGAAGGCGTCCGGTGCCAAATAATCGAGGCGGTGAAGATATAGCCAACACAAGTCCTGAAAAATTAGGTGAATCAAAAGATATATCTAAAAAGAACAAAGAATCTAGCCGAAGAGCCAAGTATCCAAGTAGAGGTGGTAGACGAAAATACCCCTTCAGGAGACCAAACTTAATTTCTGATAAAAAAGCAGAGACAAAAAGTAAAAAATCTGAGGACGCTGTGAAAACAAAATCACCTTCCGCAGAAAGTGAGAATAGCAAAGATACAGTAGGTAAAAAAGTAACTAATCTTCTGCTTCGAAAATTGAAAAAAGTTTCTGATAAAAAAGACAGCCCTGCTGATGAGAAAAAAACCCAAGAACCGAAAAAGAAGAGAGCTGGCTGGTGGCAAAAGAAATAATTTCTATGATCTCAGGCTCATTTTCTCTCTAATTAACTTCCAGTTTTTGATTCTCTGTATAGCTTCCCTAATATCCTTTCGGGGGCGAGAGAAAGCTATGCGAATAAATTTTTTTCCTTCAAATGGATCGAAATCTATGCCAGGCGCAACGGCAACACCAATCTCATTTAACATACGCATACAAAAAAGAGTGCTGTTGTTTGTTAAATGAGCAACATTTAAATATAGATAAAAGGCACCCTGGGGTTTAAAAATCTCCTTAAAGCCAATTTGAGTTAGCTCTTTCAA
>CAYMIQ010000041.1:0-6950 GCA_964390605.1 uncultured Rickettsiales bacterium | reverse complement strand
GCAATTGTCTATTGTTTTGAATTTGCGATCCAAGGTCAGGAGACGCATTAAATAAAAACCAGTTACTTTCATCTACGCTTACCGCAATTGATGACTGTGTACGTCTAGAAGTTCCAGGTTGCCCGGTCCTAACTGACCTACTAACATCAGCATTGCAATTCCACTGAGGCGAACCACCACCAGCACCCGAACCTAAAACTAAAACTTTTAGCATCTGTCTTCACCCCTGTAACGAAAAACCCCCGGCTAAAGAACCGGGGGTTTCACAATTAGTTTAAGCTTAAACTAAAGAACAATTATGCTTTAGCGCAAGCGTAACTGTTAATTTCGAGACCTACAGCGATCTCTTTGATTTTTGGAGTAGTCCACATAGTATATCTCCATGTATTAAGTTAAAATATATCCTATTAAAAGGATGTGCGGAGCATACCATACAAAGATGAACCCACAATGAGCGCTCCGTTCATCTTCTATTAATAAAAATATTCAATTAATACAGATACTTAATAGAACATGGTCTATTTTAAGTACTTCAGAATCGCCTTTGACCTAACGGCTAATCTTTCTAGTGCTAGTACAGGTTCATCGCAAATATATGGGGTTAATTTAGCCCTCTCATCATGAACTCGTGCATTCCATTCCAGTTTCTTACTCTGCTCAATCATCTCAGGATCCTCATACAAGCGCTCACTATCAGCCTTGCCAGTTCGAAGCTTCCTAATCTCACTAGAGGCTTCAGAGATGCCTGCTGTAACCTTATTCTGCCGTCGAACAAATCGTTTAATTCCCCTGATCTGGATCTTTCTTAAATCGTTCGTTTTTTCGAATAATCCAGCGAATACGAGGAGTAGCTTCTTTTTCTTGTCTCCGGAGACTGTGCCAGCAAATGTATCGATCATTGCTATTGCCTCATCTTCCGTAAGGCTTGGTTCCTTCAATTCTTCCACAATCTTGTATACATCGTCATCCTTCCACCAGTCGTTAATTTCCTTGTCAATTTTAGGTCCTGACCAAACGGCTGTAAGAGAAATTTCTGGAATCAAAATTTGGTCACACGGCCAATCTTTCTCCTTTTCAGGCTCTTCAGCAAATGATGGGTAAGATATGCTAATGCACAAAGCCAACAAAAATAAATATATTCGAAAATACATACTACCTACCTCCAGGCACAAATTTACTTTACAATAATTTTTCCAACCATTCCCTTGGATTCCAAACCTTCAATTTCAAATTCATAAAATCCAGGACGAATAGGAACGAAAAAAATTTCAATCTCACTGGCTCCCTCAAATTCTAGTTCATCAATGACTGGAGCGCTTATTTGCACTTCCTCGACCTCTATTTTTCTTATCCAAACATTCTCAAAAAATTCCGGAGCAGCAAATTCATATTCCTTGAAACCTAAGCTTTCAATCCTTAGTCTATAAGCCTGACCAGTTTCTAGCCTAAATTCTTTTGCAGACATATCATAATCACTTGTTTTAGAGCCCAATATTAATTCCAAGGGCTTGGCCTTGATAGACAAATCACCTTTAGCAAAAACTTCTCTAACAAAAAGAAGAAAAAATGAAAAAAAACAAATTAGTGCGTATTTTTGAAAGAATGTAGTTCTCATGAGTTTTATACCCTCCTATTTAACCTGTAGAAACTTTTTTACGAGTTATGATCCCTCTGCTTGGATCATATCCATAAACCGCTAACGCTAGAAAAATTATAGTTGCTATAAGTGTATATGCAAATGATTCCCAATTCATCTGATTGTATAATGCGAAACGAATCAGCTCTATCGCGTGAGTAAAGGGATTAAGCCAACACACCTCGTAAAGCCATTCGCTAGACTCCTTCATCTTCCATAATGGATAAAGGGCCGACGAAGCAAAAAACATTGGAAATATTACAAAATTCATTACCCCTGCAAAGTTTTCTAGTTGTTTTATTGCAGAAGAAAGAAACATACCCAGAGCTCCCAACATTAATCCCGAAAGTATCAAAGCAGGAAAAAGCGAGAGATAACCAAGTGCAGGAGGGTCAACTTCCCAAAACCAAGCAATAGCTAAAAAAGTATAGACCTGAACAATTGATACAGCTACGCCAGCAAATAGTTTAGATACCAAAAGGAACCATCTTGGCAAAGGACTGACCAACAATGTACGCATGCTACCCATTTCTCTGTCATAAACCATAGATAGAGAGCTCTGCATGCCGTTAAAAAGTTGAATCATCCCTATCAGTCCAGGAGCAATATATACTTCATACAATATGTAAGTTTCATAAGGCTCAATAATAGAAATCCCAAGCACAGACCTAAAGCCAGCTGCAAAAATTAACAACCAGACCAAAGGTCTAACCAAGGCAGATAAAAATCTTTCCCTCTGGTTAACAAAACGTAACCCCTCTCTTGAAGTTATGCCCCAAAAACAACGTAAGTAATGCGTAAAGCTCATGTTATTTTACCTGCATGAATAATCGAGTTAAAAGCATCGCGAATATTGGAAGTATTAGCTTTTTTATTAATTTCCTCTACAACACCAGAGGCCAAAACTTTTCCCTCATGAAGAATAATCACTTTCTCACCTTCGTCAATTTCATCGATTAAATGAGTTGCCCACAAAACAGCCAATCGATCTTTGTGACATAGTTCCCTCACATGCTCGAGTATTGCTTGACGACTACTAACATCGAGGCCCACTGTGGGCTCATCCAAAAGAAGCATTTTGGGCTTGTGAAGAAGGGCGCGTGCTATCTCCACTCTTCTTCTTAATCCTCCACTTAATTCTCTTATTCTCTTTTTGAGTTGATCGAGTATTTGCATACGACTCAATTCTTCTTTCATTCTTTCTTGGGCAGATTTTTTACTCATACCATGTAACGCAGAATAGTAATAAAGATTCTGTTCAACTGTTAAGTCTAAATCTAAAGTTGGTTGCTGAAAAACTACACCAATTTTTGACAATGCTTGTGAAGACTGGCGATGAAGATCAGAATCAAATATTTTAATGGAACCACTTCGATTATTATAAAGTCGCGTCACCAACGAATATAAAGTTGTCTTGCCGGCTCCATTTAAACCAAGAAGAACAGTAAAGTCACCAGGGAAAACTTGCAAAGTCGCACTTTGAAGAGCGCAGAACTTACCAAAGTGATGGGTTAAATCATTAACACTTAAAGCTGGCATATTCTCATTAGGCGCATTGTCACTCATTTTTTAACAACTACACCCCAAGGAAATCTACCAACCTTAATTGATTTGATAGTTTTAAGTTTTTCTATGTCTATAATTGAGACATCGTTACTTACACCATTAGTCGTAAGCAAAAATTTCTCATCAGGCGTAAAAGAGAGCTGCCATACTCGTTGCCCAACTAATAAATATTTTATAACTTTTTTCGTTTTCTGGTCTATCACGGCCACCCTACTAGATGGACCAAGGGCAACAAAGGCATACTTGCCATCACTTGTTAATTGGACGCCAACCGCTTGAATTGAATCTTGATTCACTCCAGGAATTTTGAATTCTATCTTATGTTCAATTTTAAATGTTTTGGGATCTATAATGCTAACAGTCCCCCCTACTTCGGCTGAAACCCAAACCTCATTTCCTTTTTTATTAAAAACGGCAACCCTGGGTCTTGCATCAACAAGCACATTCTCAAAAACCTCCAAAGTCTCAGTATTAATAAAGTGCGCCATATTCGTAGTTTCAGAGGTATTGACCAAAACTTTTCCATCGGGGCTAAGCCCAAGACCTTCTGGCTCAACGCCCACTACAATTTCCTCAACGATCATCCTTTCTTTCGTGTCCGTTACAGTAACTAAATTATCATCTTCATTGGCAATAAAAAGAGATCTTCCATCCTGGTGTAATACGAGTAATTCGGGATCAGGGCCAGATAGCAAATTAAATTCAACTTTCAAAGTCTCTAAATTTAAGGCGTCAATACGATTATCATCACTAGCGCAAATATAAAGATACTTTTCATCCTGACTAAGGATAATGCCTCTGGGTCTTTGACCAACTTCGATGGTGTTTGTTACTTCCATTTTCTTTAGGTCAATCACGGAAATAGTATTATCCTTTTCGTTAGAAATATAAGCGGTTGCAGCATTCGTAGGTTCGGATGCCACAAATAAAAGAAAAATTATGCTATATAAAAACATCAACATTAAACTGCCCTCCCTACCCATTTTGGGCGAGAAAAAACGAACCATTATTACATATAGAACATGAAGAAATCATGAATAAAAACTCAATTTCTCAGAATGCACAACTTGATTCAGACACATCGAAACCCAAAGTATCCATTTCGCTAAACTTATGCAAGAATTCCTTCTGTGGAGAAACGCTGACTAAAGATCGGGGAGAAGCTAACAAGATTCTCTGTCTAAGCTGCTGGCTCCACTTCCTATAGGTAACCTTAATGCCTTTATATGCAGCAATTTCGAAATCCTCGCTTAGGATATAATTTCTTATCTTTGCAGAATCAAATGACTTGATTCTAGCGCTTGCCTCACCAATTGTTCTTGCTGCGACCCACGCAGCATAATCAGTAGAAGTCATCCATCTTCCAGCCTTTCTCCTAAATCTATTTTGCATCTGAGTCGCGCCCCACTTTTCATGGGTCCTATGCCAAGCCGTTGGCACCAAGCCCTGAGTTCCAGCGACTAGATTAGGATACCACGTGTTATAAACCAAATACTCTCCAAATTCACCAATCTCATCTGCGATCAGCAAAATGTCGTATTTTTTACCCTTAGTAAAAGCGGGAACCTCAGCTTGAGCTGTTCTTCGCATATCGGGACCTAAATCCCATATTTTCTTCTCAACTATTTTAGCACCATATTTTTTTGCAGATGCTTCTATAGACCTTGCAAAAAGTTTATCCGCCTTTTTTGGTCCAACCACCAATCTCCATTTCTTCCAATTCTTTTTTACCAAGAATTGAGCCAAAGCGTCAGTTTTCATGGCCCTGCTGGGCGCAACATGAAATACATTAGTATGGCATGCTTTTGTTCGCAAAATATTGTCACTAGCACTCGTATTAAAAATCAAAACATTTTTTGATTCAGCAAGACTGGCTATCTTAGCAAGCTTGCCCGCCGGAAGGTTCACAATGAAGAATGTATAGCCTTGAGAAATTAATTGCTTAAATGATTCTACATAATCACCTTTGATAGGCACATACACTTCTTTTAAATCAAATTCCTGACCTGTAAAAATACCTGTAGTATTATTATCTTCGACCCCAATAACTGCGCCGTACTTACCCTCATCCTTTAAAATAGGATCAAGGTTAGAAAGCGCCGGAGGAATTGCTTTTTCTCGCATAAAAAAGACTACTGAGAGTTTTTCGAATTTTTTCTCTTTCTTTCCCTTAGCTTTCTTTCTTTTCTCCTCTCTAATCTCTTTCTTATCCTCTTCAATTTTTTCCCTTTCTTTTAGTTCTTCTGCAGTTCTCTCTCGCCCGTGTAGGTCAGAAAAAGTTACAAAACTAAAGACTAAAGCCATGAGAAATATCATGGAGAATAAGTAGGAATACCTAATTAAATATTTAAAAGAAAACTGCATAAGTCAAAATAACTCCATTAGTTTGCTAAAATATAATGAATAATCTTTTTATTTAAAGTATTAAAGTTTTTAATTAATTTCTAAAATCTTAAAACAGGATATTTTTGGTAATAATAAGACCTTTTGATATATGAAAAAAAACGGAATTAGTTTCCTGGTAACGATTTATAATAAAGAAAAATATATTCCCGCAATGTTAGATGCCATAAAAAAGCAAAGGGGGAATTTCCATCGAGAGTATGTCATCGTAGACGATGGCTCTCAAGACAGCTCCGTGGCCGTCACTAAAAGAATTACTAGGGGGTGGAAAAATATAAAAATTATTACCCAAAGAAATACCGGACCAAGTAAGGCAACGAATATAGGAGCAAAACACTGTAAACAAAAATATATAAAAATAGTTGATGCTGATGATGTTTTATCGCCCTTTGCCTCTGAAATATTACTTTCAACAATGGAAAAAAATCGATTAGATTTACTCTATGGAAAAGGAATCTGGGTCGAGAATCCAGATAAATATATTTTTAAAAAAACGCAAAAAGATCCTGATGTTTTAATTTATAACGACGCCCTTAAGGAATTCATAAAAAAAGGTATGGGGGGATCAACAACTATCATGTTTCGTAACGACGCTTTCCATGATACAGGGGGTTGTGACGAAAAAACTTTTGTTCAAGATTACTCTCTGCCATTAAGATTTGCATGGAAAAAGAAAAGGATAGGGAGAATTAGCACATTAATAAATGTTGCGCCTAAAGAAGTCAGCCAAAGAATCATGGGGAGCAAAGTGCAACTATTACATGATTTAACATATACGATGTTTAATTTTGTTAAAGAAAATCCAGATTTGCCATATTGGCTGAAAATAATTGCTGTCCATCGTTGTGCCGGAAGGACATGGAAATGGGCCAAGAGACATCAAAACGCAAAGATTTTCTCGAAATATTTCATCAGATATGCAAGATCTATATTTCCATTCTGCATAAACGCCGAGGATAGAATCAAAAAAAGTTTAGAGGTTTGGGAAAATGAAAAAGTTCGTTATGGAAAACAATAAATAGTGTATTAAAGTCGCAAGACGCGTAAAATCCAATTATGGAGAGAAGAATTGAACAAAACGAAACATAAGGGAAAACAAACCAACTTGGTGCATGGTGGGCAGAAGCGCTCGGGGTTTAAAGAAACCAGCGAAGCGTTATACCTGACTTCTGGTTTTGTTTATGACAAGGCAGAAGATGCAGAAATGGCTTTTAAAGGAAAATCTGATGACTACATGTATTCAAGGTTTGGTAACCCTACAGTTGATATGTTTCAAGAAAGAATGGCCCTTCTAGAAGGCACAGAAGACTGTCGAGCTACAGCAACCGGAATGGCAGCTGTGTTC
>CAYMIQ010000040.1:2339-6996 GCA_964390605.1 uncultured Rickettsiales bacterium | reverse complement strand
CGATGGCATATTTGGTACCTATGATAGAGCATCGTTGCGACGCGGTTTCCAGGTTTACTCAGAGGTTTGTTCTGGTTGTCACAGTATGAATTATCTTCATTATCGCGATCTTTCTGAGATTGGTTATAGCTTGGATGAAATAAAAATTATTGCTTCTGAATTTGAGATAGAAAATATCCTTGATAAGAATGGTGAGCTTATATCTAGGCCAGCGACACCTTCTGATAAATTTGTTGACCCATATTTAAGTGATGATTTAGCTATAGAGGCTAATGGTGCACTACCACCAGATCTCTCTTTAATGACCAAGGCAAGAAAAGAGGGGGCTGATTATTTATATTCTTTATTAACAGGATATCAATCGGCACCAGAAAGTTTTCAACTAATTGAGGGTATGTATTACAATAGAGCCATTTCTGGGAATCAGATAGCCATGCCACCGCCATTTGATGATGATACGCTGCAATACCAAGACGGAACCCCAGCTACGGTTGATCAATTAGCTAGAGATACGGTTGTTTTTCTTGCATGGGCTGCTGAGCCTGAGATGGAGGAAAGAAAAAAAATGGGCATTCGTGTGATAATATTTTTGAGCGTACTAACGATTCTTTTAGCATTTATTAAACGTAAAATTTGGGAAAAAATAGACTAATTTTTGGGCATGCAAAACAAGAAATCAAATCCAGTTATTGGCATTATTGGCGGAAGTGGCCTTTATGAAATCGAGGGAATCAAGAGTCTTCATTGGAAGAAGGTTAGTTCCTCTTTTGGCAAACCTTCTGATGATCTATGTTTTGGCGAATTACAAGGAATCCAGTTTGTGTTTTTGCCAAGGCATGGGCGCGGTCATCATATTCCACCAACAGATATAAACTTTTTAGCAAATATAGATGCTTTAAAGCGAGCGGGCGTTACGGATATAATTTCACTCAGCTCTGTTGGAAGCTTCAAAAAAAACCTTTTTCCCGGAAAGTTTGTTTTGGTAGATCAGTTTATTGATCGTACATTTGCGCGAGTAAAAAGTTTTTTTGGCAAAGGTTGTGTAGCGCATGTTTCTATGGCTGAGCCTGTGTCTAAACAGCTAGGTAAGATTATCTTATCTGCTTGTAGAAAATCCAAAATCTCTATTCAATCTGGCGGAACATATTTAGCCATTGAGGGACCGCAATTCTCGACTCTCGCAGAATCGTTGTTGTATAAAAATTGGGGCTGCAGTGTTATTGGTATGACGAACATGCCTGAGGCAAAATTGGCCAGAGAGGCAGAAATGGGTTATGCAACTGTAGCAATGGTGACAGATTTTGATTGTTGGCATCATGAGCATGAGAATGTATCTGTTAGCCAAATTATGAAAATTTTTTCAAAAAACATAAACCAGGCGAAAAAGCTAATCTTGAGTCTTCCAGGGCAAATTAAAAGATCTTCTTGGGACTGGACTGATCCGATTTATTCTTCATTAGATAGCGCCATCATAACTTCACCCAAAAAAATTGATCGTAAATTACTTAAAAGATTGAATGCTATTGCTGGCAGGGTATTAAAAAAGGGAAAATAGATAAAATTTATCATGATTGTTAAGGGTAAAAGCTACCGAACTATATGGTTGTCTGATGACAAATGGTCGGTTAATATAATTAACCAACTCGCTCTCCCTCATCAATTTATCATACGTAGGTTAAAAACTCTTGAAGATGCAGCTGATGCAATTGCAACGATGAAGGTAAGGGGCGCTCCTTTAATTGGTGCTACTGCTGCTTATGGTATTTGCTTAGCTTTGCGAAAAGAAGCTAGCAACTCTAGACTTTTTTCTGCTGCAGAGACGTTATTGGATACAAGACCAACAGCCGTTAATTTGCAATGGGCAGTAAATAAGATGTTGAATTTGATCAAAAAAATACCTGAAAGTGATCGCGAAAGAAGAATTAGTGTGGCCTATCACGGTGCCTCACAAATTTGCGAAAAAGATGTAATTGCTTGTAAGAAGATCGGTAAATATGGGCTAAAGTTGATACAATCCATACACAATGCAAATAAAAAGAATAGAATTAATATACTGACTCATTGTAATGCTGGTTGGTTGGCTGCGGTTGATTATGGAACCGCTCTTGCACCCATTTATGCAGCACATGAGAGTGGTTTGCCTATTCATGTTTGGGTTGATGAGACTCGTCCACGTAATCAAGGCGCAAGCTTAACTGCGTGGGAACTTGGGCAGCAGGGGATTTCTCACACCGTTATCGTTGATAATGCTGGAGGTCATTTGATGCAAAAAGGAGAGGTAGATCTATGTATCACTGGAACAGATAGGACGGCTTCGAATGGGGATGTTTGTAATAAGATAGGCACGTATCTAAAGGCACTTGCTGCAAAAGATACGAACGTACCATTTTATGTTGCGCTTCCAGAATCGACGATAGACTGGTCAATGAAAAGTGGTGTAGATCATATCCCTATAGAAGAAAGAGATGCCGAAGAGGTTACGCACATAGAGGGCTATACCAAAGAAGGATCTCTTTCTAAAGTGCGCTTAGTTCCAACAGATTCCCTTGCTATAAACCCATCCTTTGATGTAACGCCAGCAAAATTTATTACTGCACTTATTACAGATCGAGGTGTTTGCAAAGCAAAAAAATCAAGTTTGAAACTACTTTACAGGCGCTAATATCATGGGATTACAAGGCACTCGAATTAAGAAGGAAATAATTTTTTTTACTAAAAAACTTTGTTCTTTAAATCTTAACGTTGGTACTTCTGGAAATATTAGCGTTCGGCAAGGAAATGGTTTTCTCATTACTCCGACGGGGACGGAGTACCAATATTTAAAATCTCAGGATATTGTTTTTATGGATATGAAAAAGTTAACCACTGGACGCAAGAAACCGTCTTCTGAATGGCCTTTTCATTTAGAAATTATGAAAAAAAGATTAGATGTAAATGCGATTGTTCATACGCACTCTACATATGCGACAGTTTTGTCATGCCAGAGAAAGGGTATCCCTTCATTTCATTATATGGTTGCTGTTGCTGGAGGTAATAACATACGCTGTGCCTCATATGCTACCTTCGGTAGTTTTGCTTTGTCCAAGAATATTATACTTGCTTTAAGAAACAGAAAAGCCTGCCTTATAGCAAACCATGGTATGGTATCAACAGGTAAGAATCTTGCAGAGGCTTTTGATTTAGCCGTAGAGGTCGAGAATCTGTCTAAGCAGTATTGGAAAGTACTTTTAAGTGGTCGCGCAAAATTATTAACTGTTTCTGAGATGCAGAAAGTTTTAAAGAGGTTTAAGTCATACAAGAGTGAAGCGAAATAAACTAACGGCTAATATTTTAATTTTACTGGAATTTATAGCTATACATTGAACTTAAAGTTCATAATATCTCCGTCCTGCACTATATACTCTTTGCCTTCTTGACGCACCTTTCCTTGTACTTTTGCCTGTTGTTCGCCTTGGCAATTTATAAAATCTTTAAAACTAATTGTTTCTGCGCAAATGAACCCCTTCTCAAAATCACTATGTATTTTTCCAGCTGCCGTTTGTGCCGTTGATCCATTTTTTATAGTCCATGCTCGCGATTCCTTAGGGCCGGTGGTAAAGTATGTTATTAAATTCAATAATAAGTAGCCGCTATTGATTAATTTATTTAGCCCAGTTTGATTTAAGCCTACGTCTTTAAGAAATTTTAACTTTTCTTCCGAGGTTTCTATTTTGGAGATTTCGTCTTCAAGTTGACAACTCAGCACAATAGATTCACTCCCCTGATTTAAACAATGATCACCAATTTGTTTAGTCAAATTGTTTCCTGTTACCGCATCATTCTCACTAACATTACAGACATATAGCACGGGTTTTGTTATTAATAAATTCAGTGATTTAAGGTCAGATTCTTCCTCATCCATCAGGGATAAATTTTTTAAAGTATTATGTTGTTTAATATGTTCTAGAATCTTTGTGATCAGATTTAACTTCTTGATAACCTCCTTATCACCACCCTTTGCTTTTGCTTCTATTTTGGTCGATTGTTTTTCTAGGCTTTCTATATCTGCAAGCATCAGTTCTGTTTCTACAATCTCCATATCGCGGATTGGGTCAATATCTTCTTTCACATGGGTGATCTTTTGATTCTCAAAGCACCTTAAAATATGCACTATTGCCTCGACCTCTCGTATGTGTGAGAGAAATTTATTACCGAGTCCTACTCCACTGCTTGCCCCCTCGACTAAACCTGCAATATCAACAAATTTTAAATTGGTAGGTACTATATTATCTGACTTTGATATTGAAAAAATTTCTTCTAGACGATCATCCCGTAATGCAACTGTACCCAAGTTGGGTTCAATTGTGCAAAAAGGATAGTTTTGTGCATCTGCTGAAGTAGTTGATGTCAAGGCATTAAAAAGTGTCGATTTCCCTACGTTCGGTAGCCCTATAATTCCGCACTTAAATCCCATTTTCGTTTTTTTTAGAAGCTAAATTCAAGACGTTAATTTTTTAGCAATTTCTTTAGCAAAAGCAGCTTGATCTCCGTTTATTAATTCTGGCATTACCGCCACAACTGAATCTAATATAGCATCGTATTTTTCTTCCTCAGAATCTTGGAAGTTAGATAACACGTACTTATTCACTTGTTCTTTTTCTTCAGGGCGCCCAACGCC
>CAYMIQ010000040.1:0-2329 GCA_964390605.1 uncultured Rickettsiales bacterium | reverse complement strand
AATCTTATGCGCCAATATTCTTTGCCTATTAGCTTGTCGATACTTTTTATACCATTATGACCTGCGTGACCACCGCCACACTTTATCTTAATTTGGTATAACGCAAGATCTATATCATCGTGCAACACTACAATTTTTTTACAGTTAATTTTAAAGAACGATTTAATTGCTTGAACAGCAATCCCAGACTCATTCATAAATGTTTCAGGTTTTAACATAATGATCTTTTGTCCTGAAATTTTTCCTTCTGAGATTTTTCCCCGGAATTTTTTCTGAAATTTGGAGAATTTGTAATAAGAAGCTATCTTTTCGATAGCGGTAAAACCGATATTGTGACGATTTTTTAAGTACTTTTGACCGGGATTTCCTAGTCCGACTAAGAGCATCATAATTTTAGCCACCTAGTATATTACTTTTTACTTTCTTCTGGTTTTTTCTCTTCTTCCTTTTTGGCAGATTCTTCCTTATCTGCACTACCACCTTCTTCTGCGGTACCTTCAGTTTTTTCTTCTCCCTCTTCTCCAGCCTCTTCATCCTCTGCTTCTTCTGGCTCCTCTTCTACCTCTTCAACAACGGTTGGTGCAGCAATGGATGCAATGGTAAAATCTCTATCAGTGATTGTAGGGGTAACCTCTTCAGGTAACTTTATTCCCCCTATATGGACACTATCTCCAATATCAAGCCCCGTGAGATCTACTTCAATTTTTTCCGGTATTTTAGCCACAGGACCAATTAGTTCTATTTCACGTCTTACTACGTTTATGACTCCACCTCGCTTTAAACCTGGTGATTCCTCCTCATTCAGAAATACCACGTCGACTGACACGTTAATTTTTGTCGTATCGGATATTCTTAAAAAATCGATATGTAGAATCTTTTGATTTACCGGGTGAAATTGAACTTCTCTTGGCAGCACTCGTTCGGTTGATCCGTTTATTTCAATTTGTAATTGTTTACTGAAGAATCCTCTTTTCTTTATTTCTTTTTCCAGATCTAACGAATTTAGTGCGATGGGAAGAGGGTCTTTTTTGTCACCATAAATAACTCCTGGAATCGATCCCTGTGCTCTCAGCGATCCTATGGCACCGCGAGATGCTGTCTCCCTCTTGTCGCCTTTTATAGTTATTATTTGATTCATCTTATAATTTGCCTTCTATTAATCAAATAAGCTCGAGACTGACTTTTCTTTGCTTATTCTTCTTATTGCCTCCCCTAAAAGAGGCGCAAGGGTCAGCTGTTGAATATTTTTTACCTTCTTTACGTCTTTGGCTATTTTTATAGTATCAGTCACGACTAATTGATCAATCGAGGATTTTTTTACCTTTTCAACTGCATTTCCAGATAATACGCAATGTGTTATGTAGCTACTAACACTTTTTGCACCCGCATTCTTCAATGCTTTTGCTGCATTACATATGGTTCCTGCAGAGTCCACAATATCATCTATTATTATGCAATTAGACTCTTCGACATCTCCAATAATGTTCATAACCTCAGATTCCCCAGGCCGCTCTCTTCGTTTATCTATTATTGCAAGATCAACGTTCAGTGCGATAGCAATGGCCCTTGCTCGAGTCACACCACCAACATCTGGAGAGACAATTACGGTCTTATTTTTTTTAAATCTTTTCTTAATATCCTTTATCAAAACAGGCGCGGCGTAGAGATTGTCTGTTGGGATATCAAAAAAACCTTGAATTTGTCCAGCGTGTAAATCTACGGTCAGAACTCTATCTGCACCAGCTTTGGTGATTAGATTAGCAACTAACTTTGCAGAAATCGGAGAGCGGGGACTAGACTTTCTATCCTGCCTTGCGTATCCGTAATAAGGGATTACCGCAGTAATTCTTTTCGCTGATCCTCTTTTTAACGCATCAATGACTACCAGCAATTCTAGCAAATTATCATTAGCGGGGAATGATGTGGACTGTATACAAAATACATCTTCGCCTCTAACATTTTCAAGTATCTCAACAAATATTTCCATATCAGGAAAGCGCCTAATTGTAGCTTTGGTTATAGGAACTTTCAGGTATTTGCTGATTGATTCTACAAGAGGAATATTACTATTACCCGCAATAATTTTCATTTTCCTGACTCTTCGATTCTATTAAGCAAAATTATGGTTATTAGATCTGCAATCTACCAGTGTGAGGTTTCTCTGTAAATGGTCTTTAACAAAAAGTTTTGCTTCATAATCTTTCCTGGTAGTTATGGTTATTCTTTATTGCGATAATGGATAAAATTCTTCCAAAATCACCTTCTTTTTTATTAATTGATCTAATGTAAATAAAGAAACTTTCTGGATTAGAAAAATAATAAAAAAACA
>CAYMIQ010000039.1:0-6998 GCA_964390605.1 uncultured Rickettsiales bacterium | reverse complement strand
ATTACGATTACAGATGAGCAAGGTAATGCAATTGCGTGGTCTTCAGCTGGAATTAAAGGTTTTAAGGGCTCCAGAAAGTCAACTCCTTATGCTGCTCAGATGGCCGCAGAGGATGTGGGTGCTAAAGCAAAGGAACATGGGGTACAGATCCTAGATGTTTTGGTGAAAGGACCTGGTGCTGGTCGAGAATCAGCATTAAGAGCATTGAGCTCAGTTGGTTTCACAATTACTTCGATACGAGATGTAACGCCAATTCCTCATAATGGCTGCAGGCCGCCAAAAAGAAGAAGAGTATAAAATTATTTATAATTAACTATTACAGGAGAGAGAAAAATTGATCCAAAAAAATTGGCTTGAATTAATTAAACCAGAAAAAATTGAGATTATACCAGGTGAAGACAAACTCAGGAATGCAACTCTTGTTGCTCAGCCCTTAGAGAGAGGTTTTGGATTAACCTTGGCTAACGCACTTAGAAGAATCTTGCTTTCTTCATTACAGGGATCTGCGGTTACGCACGTAAAAATTAAAAATGTGCTCCACGAATTTTCGACGATCCCAGGTGTCATTGAAGACGTTACAGACATTATTTTAAATATAAAATCTCTAGCAATTAAGATGCATTCAGATACTTCCAAACTAGTTAACTTAAGTGCTAAGGGGCCAGGTGCTATCACCGCCTCAAAGATTGATGTTGGGCATGATATTGAAATTATGAATCCAGATTTAGTTATATGTACACTAGATACTGGTGCTGAGATTAATCTAGAGCTCAATGTCAAGCAAGGTAAAGGGTATATCCCATACTCTCAGAATAGACCTGAAGATTCACAAATCGGCTTAATACCTGTTGATTCTATGTTTAGCCCTGTTAGGAATGTTTCATATAAGATTGAGAATGCTCGCGTTGGTCAGGTGACAGACTACGATAAGTTGTTAATGGATGTAGAGACTAATGGCACCGTTACCCCAGAAGACGCGATAGCACTTGCTGCTAGAATTCTTCAAGATCAATTTAGTATGTTTATTAATTTTGAAGAACCAGAAGCTTTACCAGAGAAAGAAGAAGAGGAAATCAAATTCAATAAAAATTTATTAAGAAAAGTTGAGGAACTCGAACTTTCCGTTAGGTCTGCAAATTGTCTGAAGAACGACAATATAGTATTTATAGGAGATTTAGTAAAGAAATCGGAAAACGAGATGCTCAGAACTCCTAACTTTGGCCGTAAATCTCTTAATGAAATTAAAGAAGTGTTAACTCAGATGGACTTAAGGTTAGGTATGGAGATTGAAGATTGGCCTCCGGAGAATATTGAAGAGTTGGCAAGAAAAATCCAAGATCCTTATTGATTAGTAAGAGGTTTAGCTTATGAGACACGGAGTTAGTGGAAGAAAACTTAATCGCACCACCAGTCACAGGAAAGCTATGTTCGCAAACATGGCTGGATCTCTCATTATGCACGAGCAAATTAAAACTACTCTTCCTAAGGCTAAAGACCTTAAACCTATTGTTGAAAAACTAATAACACTAGGCAAGAAGGGAGGGCTAAATTCAAGAAGATTGGTTCTTTCTGTGATTCGAGATCAGAAGACAGTCAACAAAATCTTTACCACATTGGCAGAGCGTTATTCTAGTCGCTCGGGAGGATACATTCGTATTATGAAGGCAGGTTTTCGGTACGGTGATTTAGCCCCAATGGCTTACATAGAGCTTGTTGAGCGCAATGAAGAGGAGAAAGGTAAAGCAGATAAGGCGAGACATGCCGCTGAACAGGCTGAAAAAGAAAAAGCAGAAGGCCAAGAGACTGAGGGTGCAGAAAAGATGCCCGCTGCTGAGGAGAAGGGAGTCGTAAAGGCGCAAGATAAAAAAGATAAAAAGAAAGAGTCTGACGTTATGGAAAAAGAGATTCCCAAAAAAGAAGACAAGAAGAAGATAGGACTTAAGGAGAAAGCCAAGGCAATGCTTGGCCTACAAAGGAAAACACAAGATAAAGATAAGCCATCGACAAAAAAAATAAAAGATTTCAACAAAAAAAAATAAAAGATAAAGAATAACTTTTTTTTCATAGTGATAAGTTGTAAAAAAGCAGTCATAGGACTGCTTTTTTTATGGGGGTGATTTGGCGACACTTTTTGAACAAAATTCTCCACAGCCTTTGGCTGATCGTATGCGCCCCGAGAAACTTTCTGACATCTTTGGCCAGGACCACCTCTTCGGAGACAAAGGTCCGATCCAGCATATGATTAATACAAAAAACTTTACGTCGACAATTTTTTGGGGTCCCCCTGGATCTGGAAAGACAACGATTGCGAATCTTCTGGCAAAATTAAGCAATTACCATATAGACAATTTATCAGCTGTGTTTTCTGGCGTTGCTGATCTAAAGAGCATTTTTAATGCAGCTCAAAAGAGACGAGAATCTGGAGTTGGGACTTTGTTATTTGTCGATGAGATTCATCGTTTTAATCGGTCTCAGCAGGATAGTTTTTTACCATATGTTGAGCGTGGCACAATAACGTTATTCGGCGCTACTACCGAAAATCCGTCTTTTGAAATTAATAGCGCACTTTTATCTCGTTGTCAGGTCCTTGTACTCAGAAGACTTGAGAAGCCAGCACTTGAAAAAATTCTTAATAGAGCGCAACAAATTTTAGGAAAAGAACTTAATTTAGATGAAAAAGCACATGATGCACTTATAAATATTTGTGATGGTGACGGTAGGCATCTTTTGAATTTTATCGAGAAATTATTTCTCTCACCCATTAACAAACAGCAGATCACCGCAAAGGATTTATCCAATATATTCCAGAAGCGGGCCTTTATTTATGACAAGTCACAAGATAGCCACTTTAACCTAATTAGTGCGCTTCATAAGTCTCTTAGAGGTTCCGACGCAAATGCTGCGCTATATTGGTTGGCGCGAATGTTAGTTGCTGGCGAAGATCCAAATTATATTATTCGAAGGCTTGTTCGCTTTGCCAGCGAGGACATAGGACTTGCTGACCCTAGTGCCATGCAAATCTCAATTGCCGCTTGGAATGCTTACGAAAGATTGGGTAGCCCTGAGGGGGAGCTAGCAATTGCGGAGTGTGTTGTGTATCTCGCCAGTAGTCCAAAATCTAACTCTGTTTATAAGGCATACAATGCTTCGATATCTTACGCAAAAAACAATCCATCATTTGCGCCGCCAAAGCATATACTAAATGCACCCACCGACTTAATGAAAAAACTGGATTATGGAAAAGATTATATTTATGACCATAATACAGAAGAAGGTTTCTCTGGGCAGAGTTATTTTCCCGATAAACTTGAAAGAGAGGAATTTTATCATCCTAGCGATCGTGGATATGAAATTGAAATAAGCAAGAGATTGCGTCAGTGGGAAGGTCTAAGGAAAACAATAAAAGAAAATACACCATTAAAAAAAGAGGATGATTGAGCGATCACAAGTTTTCTCTGTTTCAGAGGATGAGGAGGGGATGCGCTTAGATCGCTGGATCAAGAAAAAATTTCCAGATATTGCTCACAGTCTAGTAGAGAGGCTTTTAAGAAAGGGAAAAATTTTATTAAATGATCACAAAATTTTAGCCTCAAAGCGAGTATCAGTTGGGGAAAAAATTACTTTTAATTATCACTTTTCCAGCAAAAAGCACACTCCATCGGTTGCACATAAATACAAAGTTACAAAGAGTGACAAGATTCTCCTAAAAAACATTATTCTTTATGAGGATGACAGTTTGGTTGTCATCAACAAGCCAAATGGTATTGCTGTACAGGGGGGAACAAAAATCCATAGACACATCGATGGTATGACGGAAGGACTTAAACTTGTGCATCGGTTAGATAAGGACACTTCCGGAATATTATTATTGGCTAAGAATTCGCGCGCAGCGAATCATTGTGCAGCAGCTTTCAGGGAAAGAAAAATTGAAAAAGTGTATTGGGCACTTGTGCAAGGTCGCATAAAAAGAACATCAGGTCTGATTGATTATCCTTTGCTCGATTCCAAGAAAACAAAGAAAACTTACACAAGATACAAGACCATTGATCATGTGGCAGAAGCAATGTCTTGGGTTAGCCTATCTCCTCTTTCAGGTCGCAAGCATCAGCTTCGCATCCATTGTGCATTGTTTGGTCACTCAATTATTGGCGACAAGAAATATGGAGATTACAAAAAGAGAAAAAAGTTTTACGACCTCAAAGATGATCTATATTTACACGCTTGCCAGCTTTCTATGCCACATCCAGAAGGAGGAAGTTTATCCTTAAGTGCACCCTTGCCTAAGCATATGCAAAAGGCATGGCGCTTGTTTGGTTTTAATATAAAAAACTTTAAATTGGGCAATTGTGTTAGAGGTCGCTAGGATATTTTTATCCAATACTTTGCATTATAGAGCCAACCAAAAAGTATGAAAACAAGGATATCCCCAGGATTGCCAAGAGGTTTAAAGATAGACCCGCTTTAGCCATATTAGGTACAGATATTTCCCCGCTAGAAAAAATTATAGCATTTGGCGGTGTTGAAATGGGGAGCATAAAGGCGCAACTTGCGGCAATCACGATAGGCACCAAAATCAGGTTTGGGTCGACGTTTAAAATAACGGAAAACGAAGCCCCAATTGGCAACAGGATGATTGCCGTTGCGGTGTTGCTTGTTAATTCTGTTAGAAAAATCACTGCAGCAGTAATGACTAAAATGGTAGCCCACAAACCCCAATCATCAAATTGTCTTAGATTTTCGCCAATGAAGTCGGTTAGACCACTGGTTGAGATTGCCCCCGCCAGACTTAGCCCTCCACCGAATAATATTAAAATTTCCCAAGGAATTTTTTTTGCCCAATCTCGATCAAGTATAAAGATTCGCTTACCCCAATTAACCGGAAGCATGAACAATGTTATGGCTCCAGCAATTGCGATTACTGTATCAGTTATGTAAGTGAGCCCTAAAGTTTTTTGAATCAGAGGCCTCAATATCCATGCCGTTGCAACAATTGCAAAAACGGTAGCGGTTATTTTTTCTGCCTTAGATATTCTTCCCATTTTTTGTAATTCTTTTGTAATGACCTTATGAATCCCGTGTATTCTTTGCTCCATTATCAATGGAAAAGTTATTTTGGTTAACGATACCCAGGCCAGAAAAAGCATTAAGGACGCCATTGGTATGCCAACGAGCATCCATTCTAAAAAACCGATTCTAGTATTAAAATTTTGCTCCATGTAGGCTGCGAATAGTGCATTGGGGGCTGTTCCTATCAACGTTCCTAGACCACCGATCGATGCTGCATATGCAATGGAGAGAAGTAGAGCGATTTTAAAATAATTTAAATTTTCTGATTTTTTATTTTGTTGTTTTTCCTGAAGAAAGCCCATTATCGAAAGTGCAATTGGTAGCATCATAATTGTTGTAGCCGTATTAGATATCCACATGCTAATTGATGCAGTTGATAACATGAATCCTGCTATCAACATATTAGGCCTTGTACCGGTTTTATTCAGTATGTTAAGGGCAATTCTTTTGTGCAGATTCCATTTCTGCATCGCAGCTGCGATGATAAACCCACCAAAGATTAAAAGTACTATTGGGTGTGAGTAAGCTGTTGCAGCTTCTTTTACGGTCATAACGCCGAGCGCAGGGAATGCAACTAGAGGTAACAAAGATGTTGCAGAGATGGGCAGGGCTTCAGTTATCCACCAAATTGACATTAGACACGTTATGGCAGCTACTACCCATGCCTCTTTTGGCATGCCAAATTGAGGGTTGCTTACTATCATCATGATAAAAGTGAGAAGTCCAAAAAAAAGACCAAAAATTTGATATTTTTTTCTAATGGTTATCATATCTTTGCTATAATAATTTCGTCTTTCCTCACATTTTTTTGGATCGTTAGAATTACATGTAGTTATTATAAAAGATAGTCTTTATGAAAAGATTTTATAAATTTGTTGTATTAAAAAAAAAATCAAATTCTTCATTCCAAGTTATTCTGGATGATCGACCGATCCAGACGCCAAAAAGAAAGATTATTAATTTACCGAATAGGAAATTAGCGAATGCGTTAGCACGTGAGTGGAAAAATCAAAAACAAGATATTTTGTTAGAGAAAATGCCAATTACTCAACTTCTTTTTATGGCTTATGATTATATATCGGTAAAAAAAATACGCTTTATCACAGAAATACTCAAAATGTATGAAACTGATCTAGTTTTTTATTGGGCAGAGGATTCTGATGAACTCTTAAAAAGACAGCAGAAAACTTGGCTGCCTCTTATTGATTGGGCCGAGAAACGCTATAAAATAGACTGCAAGTATGCAAAGGGAATCATGCCTATTGTTCAGCCCAAGAGGTCAATTAAGATGTTAAAAACTGTTTTGAATGAGTTAGATCTGCTTGTTTTAACAGCTGTTTATCGGTGTTTAAAATTATCAAAATCTTTACTTCTCCCTTTAGCAATGGCTGAGGATTTTATAAATTTTAAAGTTGCCACTATGGTTTTTTTTCTTGATGAGGACTATCAGAGTGAACGTTGGGGCAAGGATAAAATACAAACTTTAAGAGAAAAAGATATTGAGAAAGAATTAAAAGATACTTACTCTTTCATGAGACTTTGCAAAGTGAGTTAGTTTGTTTATATTTGTGTTTTAATTTTTCTAGTAATAGGTGTCCGAAATGCAGAAAATCCTTAAGCGATTAGAAGAGAAAAGAAAGAAGGCAAAAAAAGGTGGGGGAGACAAAAGAATTACGACCCAGCACAAAAAAGGAAAACTTACCGCCAGGGAGAGAATAGAGATTCTTCTTGATCCTGGGTCCTTTGAGGAATGGGACATGTTTGTGGAACACCGCTGTAACGAATTCAACATGGCTGAAAATTCTGTTCCTGGTGATGGTGTTGTTACTGGTTATGGTACAATTAACGGTCGCCTTGTTTTCGTCTTCAGTCAGGATTTTACAGTTTTTGGAGGGTCTCTTTCCGAGAGTCATGCTCAGAAGATAGCAAAA
>CAYMIQ010000038.1:0-7007 GCA_964390605.1 uncultured Rickettsiales bacterium | reverse complement strand
ATAAAAAATCTATATCTTGTAAAGTGAGGTGTGATCGGGACATTAATCTTTTAACCAGTGGAATAATAACTTCCGAATGTTGAAAAGGAGTGCCCCTCCCGGTGAAGAAGAAGATTTTCTTGTTGTGCATTAGTGCTGCCGAACAAAATTTAAATGTTGTATCAAATGCTAAAATTTTCATTGGTATTATTTATTAAAATTTGCATAGATTATTATTATTGATTACTAAATATTAAGATAGACCAAAATGCAGTTAACCGAAATTAAAGAAGAAACGTACCATTTAAAACTAGATCTTAGATATGCAAGTAAAAAAAATTTTACAAAGCAAAAGATTTATAAAAGGTCGATTGCTTTTTTACACAAAGAAGCAGCGATTAAACTTAGAAAAGCTGTTAATTTAGCAAAAAAACTAAAACTAAAAATAAAAATATTCGATGCATATAGACCCACAGAAGCACAGTGGAAGTTATGGAATCATACGCCAAATCCAAATTTTATCGCGGACCCTAAGAAAGGATCGCCACATTCTAGGGGAATCGCAGTTGATTTAACGCTAGTCGATAATAAAGGAAAAGAGCTAAAAATGGGTACAGCTTTTGACAACTTCACTAAATTAGCTTTTCATGGAAATACCTCCATACCAAAAGTTTGCCAAAAAAATAGGTTATTATTACTAGGGCTGATGACAGCCGCAGGATGGGATTTCTATGAAAAAGAATGGTGGCATTATCAATTATTTAACACAAAACAATATCCACTGATCGATGCTAAAAAAGCGCCCATAAAAATAATATAAAATAATTTATATTATCTGACACGCATCTTTAAAACCCAACCTAGGGTTTCGTGGTTTTAAATTTTTGCTTTCGCCAAATCCAATATTACAAAGTAAAATTGACTCAAAATTTTTCTTTGCAAAAAAAACTCTATCTACTTTTTTATTATCAAAGCCTCCCATGGGACCACAATCAAAGCCCAAGGTCCTGGCTGCAAGAATAAAATAGCCAGCCTGTAAGGTAGCATTGAAATGACTAGCTTTTTTAGCTTTTTCAGAATCCTTTGCAAATCCCGAATGCATATCAACATGAGGATAAAGTCTAGGCATATATTTATAAAATTTTAAATCACATGAAAAAATAGCAGTAACTGGAGCAAGTTTTGTTTTCTCAATATTCCCCTTTGTTAAGCAAGGTATAAGTTTTTTTTTAGCCCCTGCAGAAACAACAAAAATTACTCTTAACGGTGAAGAATTTGCGCTTGTAGGACATAGTTTAGCTAAATCATAAATTTGACGTAAAGATTGAATTTTTACTTTTTTATTTTTCCAATCTGAGAAAGTGCGTCCATCCAAAAATAGTAAATTTAAAAGATTTTTATGACCCCCTTTTTTCAAGCTTCACCTCAAAGTAACGTTAATAATCGTAAAAATAATATAGGATTAACTTTGTTTGGTATCAAATATAATTTTTTTAGGAATGATAAATATTTATTGATATTTGGAATCATTCAAGAAATATCGTATAAAATTTTCATCGGAAAAATGAAAATATATAACCTTATTCAGATTTATCTATTGCTATTCCTGTTGTTTTCAATTCTGCTGCCGCAGAGCTTAAGTGCTGCTGTAATTTTGATGTACCACAGATTTGGCGAAACCTCTTTCCCTGCAACTAATATCAGGATTGATCAATTTGAATCACATATAAAGGAATTGAAAGAAAATAATTTTAATGTTCTTCCTTTATCAAATATACTTTCGGCAATAAAGAACAAAGAAAAACTACCAGAAAAAACTGTCGCAATTACAATTGACGATGGATATAAAAGTGTATACTCGGTTGCGTTTCCATATCTTAAAAAGGAAAATTTTCCATTCACAGTTTTTATATCTACGGCTGCTATAGATAAAAATTATAAAAGCCACATGACATGGGATGATATACGTGACCTAGCTTCCCATGGAGTGGAAATTGGAGCTCATACGGATACGCATTTACACATGGTCGATCATAACGATGATGTGTTAACTCAAGAAATAAAAAAATCAAATAAAAGATTTCAGGAAGAATTAGGCTTTATTCCAGAAATTTTTGCATACCCCTACGGGGAAGCAAGCCTAAGAGTAAAAGAAATAGTAAAAAAACATGGTGGCTATAAATTTGCTTTTGCTCAGCATTCAGGGGTAATTGGCAATGATCCAGATTTACTGTTTTTGCACCGTTTTGCACTAAATGAAAATTTTGGCCATCTAGCAAGGTTTCAAAAAATAGTTAATGCCCTTCCGCTAGAAATAGAAGATATCCTACCTAAAGATCACGTTACTAATAAAAATCCGCCTTCTCTTGGCTTCACGGTAGTCGACAAAAATATCAATATTGAAAAAGTCGAATGTTTTCCATCAGGAAACCTAGAATTAGAGATGAAGAGAATATCCGATAAAAGAATAGAGGTAAGATTTAACAAACCATTTCCTCGAGGAAGAACGAGAATTAATTGTACTGCTCCGGGGAAAGACAAAAAGTGGCATTGGACAGGTTTTATGTTTTACACAAAGAAAGAAGGTCAGGCTAGCCAGTAGCTATGGACTACCTTAAGGCCAAATCAACAAAATAATCTGGGGCCAGCTTTGCTGGGTCAAGTAATGTAAGATCGTTCGCTCTAATAATCCTGATTAATTTTCGTGTATAAAATTCTCCTTTTTCAGAATAATTATCAAGCTTACCTGCAAGAAGAATTGGATCTAATTTGCTAGATTCTTTTCTTAAATCTTTCCTTGTTGATCGAAATTTTTCATAGGCATAGTGAGAGTTTAGGTTATGTATGTAAGAATCGACACTCCCTTGTAATTCATAGTATGATTTAACCTTGTATGTTTTTGAATCTGCCCTTATTGGAATCATTCCAGATTTAGAGCCATAAATCCTCTGTCCAAAAAGAGCATTACCCTCATGGGTAAACCTAGAAGTTCCCCAACCACTTTCCTCGATAGCTTGAGCCAAAGCTAAAGAAACAGGAACAATATCAACTCGCTCTAAAAGAGACTCTACATCTTTCGATTCCGCAGAATATTTTTCACCAATCTCCTGCAGCCACAAATCATCTGAATAAGAAATTTTTGTTCCTCTTTTTATTCTTCTACCAAGAGCTATAAGCCTTTGTCTATCTTCCAAAATTGATTGGTTGGTCTGCAAAATCAAAGGAAGCGTAACCATTATAAATAACTGCTTTCTTTTATGCACTGGAGAAAAATTCTTAATATCTTTTGGAATCTTTGGGAGAAATACGTGCGGAACTGTCTGAAATCCATTCTTTATATCGTCTAGTTGATAGCCAAAATCCCTAAGTGTGCTGTATAGCGCTTCTGATTCACCAACACTTTCGCTAAGATCATAAACAGGTTGCTCAACATTACCAGTATTCAAACTATCTTCGGATGAAGTCGTCGAATAAAAATTCTTATCAATATGCGCCCAAGGAACAAGGTACAGGGCGCAGATTAGTAGAATTAACGTATCAAAATAGTATCTTCTTGCTTTTTTAATCTTCATTTGCCTTCAATTTAACCTATAAATACTAAATATAGGGTTATAAGCATATGATCAATACACTATATAGAGAATTTAACAAGAAATTTCAACTCTTTACCTTAATAATTTATAGTAAAAATCAGATATAACCCCTTAAATAACGACAAATAGTGGCATTTTTTTGCCATATTGAGGGCTTTTTGGCCTTAAATAAGAGCTTTTTCTACAAAAAGCTAATTTCAAACTGACTGCACTTCTTTTACTTCGTCGATATAATGCTTTAGCATATTTTCAATACCAGACTTCAAGGTCGCTGTAGAACTAGGACAACCAGCGCAGGCACCTTTTAATTTCAACAGCACGATCCCATCTTTAAAACCTGCAAAAACAATATCCCCTCCATCTTGGGCAACAGCAGGGCGCACTTTTGTTTCCAATAAATCTCGTATTTTTGAAACTACCTCAGAATCTTTTCCCTGATTAGATAAATCTTTGATTTCTTTATCTTCCTGGGCCGTAAAAGAAGATTTACCAGTTAAATAATGATCCGTGATGGCCTGTAAAATTAATGGTTTCAAAACTTCCCAATTTTCACTATCAGATTTTTTAATCGAAATAAAATCCGTTGCCAAAAATACTCTTTCTACACCCTTCACTGAAAACAATTTTAGAGCAAGAGGAGAGTTCTTTGCATCACCCTTGCTAAGGAACTCCACAGTACCTGAGCTTAGCACCTCTTTTCCAGGTAGAAACTTTAAAGTCGATGGATTAGGTGTTACGTCTACTTGAATAAACATTGGACCATTATATAACACATATGGTTGATTCGAAAAGCAATAAATTAAATTATGAAATATCCTGTATCTTTTTGTAGCTCAAATTGCCAGGCACAATAGTAATGGGAATATTAATTTCTCCAGCATTTTTTTTAGTTAATTCAGAAACCAATGGTCCTGGACCCTCTGATCCGGTAGCTGCACCTAAAACAAGAATAGAAATATTCTTTTCCTCCTCAATTAACTCTAACAAACAATCTTTTTTATTTCCCTCTTTAATAAAAAGAACCGGCATAGTGCCTGACCACTTTAAAACAACAGAAGAAAGATCCTGCATAAGGTCTTCGGCCTTCTTTCTCTGCTCCTCTATACCGATATTTTTCACAGACACCCAGTATGTTTGGTCTGAAGACTCAATAACGTAAAGTAAGGCAACTATTCCACGTGTTTTTTTTGCACGCAAACTCGCATATCTCAAAGCAATCTGCATCTCCTCAGTATCATCGACAACTACCAAAAAAACCCTGTCTGCTTTAGATTGAGTATCAATCACCTTCTTTTTCATGAATAAATTATATCCTCCTAAAGACAAAATTCGCAAATATTCCTGCGAAAAAAGCAATTAAAACTACTACCAATCCATAAATAAGAGGTTTTTGATGTGCAAGGTTAAATATGTAAGCTTCAATGCCGGATTTGTTAACTTCCAAATCTAAGCGCTTGTTGTTCTTGAGCTTTCCATCTTTAAACTCAAAAACATTAATTTCATAGTTACCAGTAAGGACACCAGGAGCAAGAGATATATCTGCCCTGAATAAATTACCACCAACAAAATCTATCTTGTCTGGACTAAAATCATACATTCCTGAATCCTTCTTAAATCTCAACAATGCCTCTCTGAGAGTTACACTCAAATCCTGAACAAAAGATCTTTCCCAGTTATTCAAAGCACCCTCTAGGGGCTGTCCATTAACCTTTATGCTAGACTCAGTAAGTTGATGCTTCTCTATAAAGTCCCGAGTCAAAAAGGTTTGAAAGTCCCTGTTCGAAGTTACTGAGTAATATGAAGGAATCTCAAAGAATTTATAAATATCTCTATTTAACCAAATGCCCCCAACTTTTTCTTTTCTCCTAACCTTAATTGATTGCTTTGGCCCACTAACAACAATCGCCAAATCATTCCCCTGTTTGGCCGAACCGAATAAAACAATTTTTGATCCCTTAAAATCAGTATTTAGTGATATAAAATTTTTAGAAAGATCTACTTGAAGATCTTGAGCAAAGGAAGGGTTTTGATTTGCAAAGAAGAAAACAAAAGAACAAAAAATTAATAAAAAATTCTTGTGAATGAATTTCTGATGTAATGCCGACTTAAATATTTTATAAAATATTCTCATAAATATAATCACGAAACAAATGTGTATAAACTTTCTGGATGACTCGTTAGATCGATAATAAGCTTGAAACAAACGCCCAAAACAATGAGAGCTAGCAAACCGCGCAAATGATCACTGCGAATAAAATTCATTGCGCGACTCCCAAATTGCGCACCAAAAACTCCACCAACCAACAAAATGATAGCTAATAAACCATCCACCGTCTGGTTCTGGTATGCGTGAAGAATCGTGACATTTGCAATAACAAAAGTGATTTGGAATAACGAAGTCCCCACGACAACCGAGGTAGGCATCCCTAATAAATAAATCATAGCTGGCACCATAATAAAGCCACCCCCCACTCCCATAATTGCTGAAAGAATTCCGACGACTAATCCTATGCCCAGAGGCAAAAATACACTCACATAAAGCCTAGACTTTCTGAACCTTATCTTAAAAGGTAATCCATGCAAAAAAAGTGTGTTGGTGTAATTTTTTTAATCGATTCTTTTGAGTTCTGCGCCTCCAAGCAGAAATCAAACTTTCCGCAAACATTAGAATTCCTATAACGCTCAAAAATACTACATATAATGAAATAATCACGACATCAATTTGCCCAGAATCACGGATAATCTTGAATAAAGAAACCCCTAAGGTTGATCCCACCAATCCACCAACCAATAACACTGCGCCCATTTTAAAGTCTACGTTACTCCTTCTGGCATGCGCCAATGCGCCAGAAACTGAAGACCCTACAATTTGGTTAGCCTCGGTTGCAACAGCGACAGCGGGAGGGATTCCAATAAATATCAACAAAGGTGTCATCAAGAAACCTCCGCCAATACCAAACAATCCAGATAAAAAACCAACTGAAGCGCCAATTCCTAATAAAAGGAAAATATCAACTGAAATTTCCGCAATTGGTAGAAAAATTGTCATTTAAATCAAACTAAGGAACTAAAAAGCCAACAATTTTTTTTATTTCTTGTAGGTTCCTTTCAGCCATATCGTTTGCTTTCTCAGACCCATCTTTAAGGATCTGATTAATAAAACCTTCGTCCTTTCTAATCTTTCTCATCTCATCGCTTATCGGCGAAAGGGCATTAACCGCTAAATCAGCAAGCTCATTCTTGAAATCTGAGAAAAGTTTGCCGGAAAATTTTTCACATGTACTTTTTAAATCAGTATCCGAAAGAGCAGAATATATTCCTAGAAGATTCAGAGCCTCGGGCCTGTCTTTTAATTTTTCAGGAGAATCAGGCAATGGTTCAGAATCGGTTTTTGCTTTTTTGATTTTTTGCGAAATTTCATCAGCTGTATCTGTC
>CAYMIQ010000037.1:0-7056 GCA_964390605.1 uncultured Rickettsiales bacterium | reverse complement strand
CAAGAGTATACGATGAATTTCGGTCCACAACATCCTGCAGCACATGGAGTTTTGAGGCTGGTATTGGATTTGGATGGTGAGATTGTTAGGAGGGCTGACCCCCACATTGGCTTGCTTCACAGGGGAACTGAAAAACTTATAGAGCATAAAACATATCTTCAGGCAGTACCTTATTTTGATAGACTTGATTATGTATCTCCCATGAGTCAGGAGCATGCTTTTGCTTTAGCTGTTGAGAGGCTATTGAAGATAGAGGTGCCTAAGCGAGGACAATATATTCGAGTATTATTCAGTGAAATTACCAGAATATTAAATCACCTCATGAATATTGGTGCTTTTGCTTTAGATGTTGGGGCAATGACCCCCTTTCTCTGGATGTTTGAAGAGAGAGAGAAGTTAATGGAATTTTATGAGAGAGTATCGGGCGCGCGTTTACATGCTTCTTATTTCAGGCCAGGCGGCGTTCATCAGGACTTTCCACCCAAACTGACTGATGATATTAATCGGTTTTGCTCTTCCTTCCCGAAAATTATTGATGACATCGAGAATCTTCTTAATGCTAATCGTATTTTTCGTCAGCGCACGGTGGATATTGGCGTCATGACAGCGGAACAAGCAATTGATTGGAGCTTCTCCGGACCGTGCCTGAGGGCCTCTGGTGTTGCTTGGGACTTAAGAAAATCCCAACCTTATGAGGTCTACAGAGAAATGGATTTTGACATACCAGTTGGGAAAAACGGCGATTGCTTTGATCGTTATTTAGTGCGCGTGGAGGAAATGCGTCAGAGCATTAAAATTATCAAGCAATGTCTTGAAAAAATGCCTGATGGACCTGTCTTTACCCAGGATGGAAAAATTTCCCCGCCTTCACGTGATGCAATGAAAAACTCTATGGAAGCACTCATTCATCATTTTAAATTATACACTGAGGGATACCATGTACCCGCCGGAGAGAATTATAGTGCAGTAGAAGCGCCGAAGGGAGAATTTGGGATTTTCTTGGTGTCTGATGGCAGCAACAAACCTTATCGCTGTAAAATTCGCGCCCCTGGTTTTCCATTCTTACAAGCAGTAGACGTATTATCTAAAGGTCATATGCTGTCAGATCTTGTTGCGATTATTGGTAGCCTGGACATAGTTTTTGGTGAGATAGACAGATGAGTGAAAAGAAATCTTTAAACAGCAAATCTAACACACAGAAAAAGCAATTTCGATTCTCCGATTCAAGCTTGCAGGCGATTGATAAAATTATGACATTCTACCCCCCAGATCGAAAACAGAGTGCGGTGCTACCGTTATTAGCACTAGCTCAGGAAGACAACAGTGGATGGTTGTCAAAGTCAGCTATTGAATGTGTCGCGAAAAAATTGAGTGTAGCGATTCTCAGAGTCTATGAGGTGGCAACATTTCATACTATGTTCAATCTATCACCCGTTGGGAAACACTCTATTGAAGTTTGTGGAACAATCCCGTGTTGCTTATGTAGCTCGGAAAAGATTCTAGAAACATGTAAACAAGAACTGAATATTGATGTTGGTGAAACAACAACGGATGGACAGTTCACATTGAAAGAGGTGGAGTGTTTGGGTGCCTGTGTTAACGCCCCTGTTGTTAAAGTCAATAAACAGTATTTTGAGGATCTGTCTCCTGAACGGATGAAAGAAATTATTAATAAATTACGTGCGGATGAAAGAATACCGTCTGGATCACAAATAGCTAGGCAAGGGAGTGCACCGTTGGGTTACAAAAAGGAAACAATCTAAAGGGACAAGATGTTAGAAGATAAAGATAAGATTTTTACCAATCTGTATGGCAATGAGAGCTGGGCACTAGAGCAGTCTAAGAAACGAGGTGATTGGGATAATACAAATGCTCTATTGCAGAAAGGCAGGGAGTGGCTAATAGATACGGTGACAGAATCTGAATTGAGAGGTAGGGGTGGCGCTGGATTCTTGACTGGAGTGAAATGGTCTTTTATGCCTGATGAAACCGGCGATAGACCTCACTACTTGGTAATTAATGCTGACGAAGGAGAGCCCGGAACCTGTAAAGATAGGGATATTATCAGGAATGAGCCGCATAAAATTATTGAAGGTAGTTTGTTATCCGGTTTTGCTATAGGTGCACATGCTGCATACATTTATATTCGTGGGGAATTTCACGAAGAGTCACTAATCTTAGAAAAAGCCATTAATGAGGCAAGATCCAATGGGCTAATTGGGAATAATGCCTGCGGCAGTGAATGGAATTTTGAGATTTATGTCCACCGTGGTGCTGGTGCGTATATATGTGGCGAGGAAACAGCATTACTAGAAAGCTTAGAGGGCCGAAAAGGGCAACCGCGACTAAAGCCCCCATTTCCTGCTAATACAGGATTATATGGGTGCCCCACTACAGTTAACAATGTCGAGACTGTGGCGGTTGTTCCAGAAATTTTGAGGCGTGGTTCTAAATGGTTTTCCTCATTAGGGTTGCCCGGAAACACAGGAACAAAGATTTTTTGTATTTCTGGACATGTAGAATCACCTTGTAATGTAGAAGAGGAAATGGGCATACCGTTGAAGACGCTGATTGAAAAATATGCAGGAGGAGTCAGGGGTGGTTGGGAAAATTTGCTTGCCGTAATTCCAGGAGGATCTTCCGTTCCACTGATTCCGAAATCTATCTGTGAGGACGTTAAAATGGATTTTGATTCTTTAAAACAAGTGCAAAGTGGTCTTGGAACAGGTGCTGTAATTGTCATGGATAAAAGCACAGATATAGTTAAGACAATCTGGAGGTTGGCAAAATTCTACCAACATGAATCATGCGGCCAATGTACTCCGTGTCGCGAAGGCACGGGCTGGCTTGCGAGAATGCTGGAGCGCTTTATCAAGAGATCTGCTCAGCCCGAGGATATTGAATTATTGAAGAAAGTAACGCATCAAATCGAAGGGCATACAATTTGCGCATTAGGCGATGCTGCAGCTTGGCCGATCCAGGGCCTAATCAGGCACTTTCGTTCAGAACTTGAGGACAGGTGCAGTGTTTCTGTTTCCCATAATGAGAAAAAGGCAACTGATGATAGGAGAGTAGCGTAGGGCGCCATGCCAAAAATAACTATTAACAATAAAGATTACAATGTTTCTGAAAATCTGACCGTTCTCCAGGCTTGCCAGGAGGTGGGAATTGAGATTCCGCATTTCTGTTTTCATCAAAGGCTTTCAATAGCAGGAAATTGTCGCATGTGTTTGGTAGAGATGGAGCCATCTCCAAATCCCATTGCTTCATGTGCAATGCCGGTTGTGGATGGAATGAAAATAAGGACAAACTCTCCAGCTATCAAGGATGCTCGCAAAGGTGTTATGGAATTCCTACTTATTAATCATCCTCTTGATTGTCCGATATGCGATCAAGGAGGTGAGTGTGATTTACAAGACCAAGCAATGGCATACGGGGAACACTACAGTCGTTATATAGAAAATAAACGTGCAGTTTCTGAGAAAAGCTTTGGGCCATTAATCAAGAGCGCCATGACAAGATGCATCCATTGCACGCGATGTATACGTTTTGCAACAGAGGTTGCTGGAGTTGAAGAAATGGGCGCAACTGGAAGAGGTGAAGATATGGAAGTTGGAAATTATGTAGAAAGCGCCTTGACCTCAGAGCTTTCGGGTAACATGATCGATTTATGTCCAGTTGGCGCCTTAACTTCGAAGCCCAACGCGTTTAGCACAAGATCTTGGGAGCTGAATAAATCAAATTCTATTGATGTAATGGACGCGGTGGGTTCGAACATTATTGTATACTCTAAGGGCGCAGAAGTGATGCGAATTTTACCTAAGGAAAACGAGGAAATAAATGAAGAATGGATTTCCGATAAGGCGCGCTTTTCTTTTGACGGTTTAAAATTGCAAAGACTAGATCGCCCGTATATTCGAACTAGTGGGAAGTTACAAGAAACTAGCTGGAGGAATGCCTTTGCTTCCATTGAAAAACATTTCAGGAATACGGATCTCTTGAAACCAGAAAATGGGAAAAAGATTGCAGCTATTGCGGGTGATTTAGCTTGTTGTGAATCTATGTATGCATTGAAAAAGATTCTAAAAAGCCTGAAATCCCCTCATATGGACTGTCGCCCAAACCAATTTAAGCTAACTAACAGATATAGAGCGTCTTATATTTTTAACAGTACGATCGCCGGTATTGACAACGCAGATTTTTGTCTTTTGATAGGCACTAATCCTCGTCGCGAAGCGCCTATTATTAATTCACGCATACGTAAAAGATTTCTTGAGAATAGGATGACTATTGCAAACATTGGCCCTGATTTAGATTTGACTTATCCAGTTAAAAATTATGGAAACAATCCGCATATTTTATCAGAAATATTATCTGGCAAGCATCAATTTACAAAAGATCTAGCAGGCAGCAAGAATCCAATGATCATTCTAGGTCAGGGCGCATTGTCTCATGGTGATGGTGAGGTCATCCTAGGGACCGCAAGAGAGATAGCAACTAAGTATCAATTCGTTAAGAGTGGCTGGAATGGTTTCAATGTTTTGCATATTGCCGCCAATACTGTTGGGGGGATGGATTTAGGATTTGTTCCTGCTTCTAGGGGGTTAGATTTCTCTGGCATTCAGAACGCTTGTGAGTCTGGGGAAATAGAAACAATCTTTTTATTAAATGCCGATCGAGCAGATCCAAAGAAATTAGAAAAAGCATTTGTTATTTATATTGGTCACCATGGTAATGATGTTGCACAATGTGCGGATGTAATTCTACCTTCGAGCGCATATACGGAAAAGGCCGCAATGTACGTTAATACAGAGGGCCGTGTCCAATTGACAAGCAAAGCAACCCAACCACCGGGAGATGCGCAAGAAGATTGGAGAATCTTAAGAGCACTATCGGATTTATTGGGGGCTCGGATAAACTTTGATAGTCTTGAAGAATTGCGCGCGTCAATGGGCAATGATCATAAACTTTTGAATCTTCATGGCGCTACTGCAAAGCTATTAAAATCAACAAGATGTGACCTCCCTCTTTTTGGTAAAGTTGGAGAAATAAGTAGCAAACCTTTCATTTTGCCCATTGAGGATTATTACATGACTAATTCAATTTGTGCTTCGTCACCTACAATGGCTAAGTGTTCTAAAAATTTTAATACAAGGGAAGAGGAAATAGCTTAGGAATTGATAGTATGCTTTTGACAGCTTTTACCATAGGAAAGATTCTTCTTATCTTAATACCGCTTTTGTTGTGCATAGCGTATCTAACATATTTTGAGAGAAAAGTTATAGCTGCCATTCAATTGAGAAGGGGCCCTAATGTAGTTGGTCCTTATGGTTTGCTACAACCATTTGCTGATGGAATAAAACTGTTAATGAAGGAGACAATTATTCCGACAGGCGCAAGCCCTATTGCGTTTGTGTTGGCACCCATCATAACTTTTTCACTTGGTTTAGTAGCATGGGCCGTGATCCCTTTTGATGATGGTGTTGTACTATCGAACATTAACGTCGGAATTTTATATCTTTTTGCCATATCCTCTTTGGGGGTTTATGGAATTATCATGGCTGGCTGGGCAAGCAATTCAAAATATGCTTTTTTGGGCGCCCTGAGATCAGCTGCACAAATGATTTCATACGAAGTGTCTATAGGTTTTATTCTGATTTCTGTTTTGTTGTGTGCTGGATCAATGAACTTATCGTCTATTGTGGAAGCTCAATCAGATATGTGGTTTTTCATACCTCTCTTTCCACTTTTTGTCGCATTTATTATTTCTGCTTTTGCAGAAACTAATCGCGCTCCATTTGATTTACCTGAGGCTGAAGCTGAATTAGTCGCAGGTTATAATGTTGAATATTCGTCAATGTCTTTCGGGCTCTTTTTTCTTGGAGAATATTCGAATATGATCTTAATGAGCGCAATGGCCTCGATTCTATTTTTAGGAGGCTGGCTCCCACCTTTTGATTGGCCGTACCTTAATATGGTTCCAGGTGTTATTTGGTTTCTTCTAAAGATTAGCTTTTTTCTATTTTTATTTATTTGGGTACGCGCCACCTTTCCTCGCTTTAGGTACGATCAGTTAATGCGCATTGGTTGGAAAGTGCTTTTGCCTTTATCGTTGATTTGGCTGATATTAATTTCAATTTTGGTTACGTATACCGATTTACTTCCCTTGGGAAGAGGGTAGGAAAAAATGAATGTACTCAAAAGACTTTTTAAGACATTAACTTTTTTTGAGCTTATTGCGGGCTTATGTTTGACAATAAAATATTTTTTTAAATCTAAAGTCACTCTGAATTATCCTAATGAAAAGGGGTATTTGTCACCTCGATTTAAAGGAGAGCATGCTCTTAGACGATATCCGACTGGTGAGGAAAGGTGTATAGCATGCAAATTATGCGAAGCAGTTTGCCCAGCTTTAGCTATAACAATTAATGCTGAAGAACTTACAGAAAACAACCGCAAGGCTACTCGATTCGATATAGATATGACGAAGTGTATTTATTGTGGTTTTTGTCATGAGGCATGCCCTGTAGATGCAATTGTTGAAGGGCCAAATTTTGAGTTTGCAACGGAGACTAGAGAGGAGCTGATGTATGACAAAGAAAAACTTCTGGCTAATGGAGATCGTTGGGAGAAAGAAATTGCAGAGAATCTCAAGAAAGAGGCCCCATATCGTTAAGAATATTTATTAAGTTGATCTGATGTTGTTAGGTAATTTTTTGTTCTATTTATTTTCTTTTGTGATCGTTGCCTCTAGTATCATGGTGATCTTTTCTAGGAATCCAGTTCATTCAGTTTTATTTCTTATCTTAGCTTTCTTTAATTCTTCTGCTCTGTTCGTATTGTTGGGGGCAGAATTCTTAGCGATGATTTTGATCATAGTTTATGTTGGGGCGGTGGCGGTTTTATTTTTGTTTGTGGTTATGATGCTAGATATAAATTTCACAAATATTAAAGAGGGCATTTTGCAATATTTGCCAATAGGTGGTTTAGTAGCTTTAATCTTGCTTGTTGAATTGTTATTTGACGGGTTTTTTAATGATTTGTCTATTCCAGCAA
>CAYMIQ010000036.1:0-7130 GCA_964390605.1 uncultured Rickettsiales bacterium | reverse complement strand
AAACTCAAGCCAACTATGCTAATTATCTCTCCTAAGATAAATGTAGCACCAGTTACCATCCATTTGCCGTTATCTGAAGCAATCACAACTGTATCCAAAAAACTAATAGTCTTAACAACACTAAACGCAACTAACTTTTTAAACGACCTTGGTCTGAAGAAACCAAGAGTAGCAATCGCCGGAATCAACCCTCATGCAGGAGAAGATGGGAGTATTGGCAAAGAAGAAAAAACAATAATTATACCAGCAATTAATCAACTAAAAAAAGGAGGGCTTGATGTCGATGGACCTTGCGCTGCTGACTCCTTGTTTTCTCAACAAAATCTTAAATATTACAATTTATTTATCTGCATGTATCATGATCAAGCATTAATTCCCGCAAAGACTATAGACTTCCAAAATGGAGTAAACGTAACAGCTGGTATACCAATCATCAGAACATCGCCAGATCATGGAACCGCTTTAGATATAGCTGGAAAAAATACTGCAGACGAAACCAGTCTAGTAAGCGCGATAAAAATTGCTGCGAAAGTAGCAACCCTTAGGAGAAAAAAAAATTAACTCTGAAAAAATAAACTTGTTCAAACAAGATCTATCCGTAAGTAAATTAACAAAAGCTAACAATTTATTCGGGAAAAAATCTCTTGGTCAACACTATATTTTTGATCCAAATTTAACAAATCGCATTGTAAGATCAGCGGGTTTGCTAACAAATTACCATGTTATTGAAATTGGTCCTGGGCCAGGATCTTTAACCCGATCCATAATGATGAAAAATCCAAAAAATATTTTAGCGATAGAAAAAGATATAAGATTTAAAAAAGTGTTACAAGATCTTGCTGGTAAAAATGCAGAAAAAATAAAAATAGTATATGCGGATGCGCTGCAATATAATTTTAACAATCTTTTTGTGAGAGATAGATACTATAAAATAATTGCCAATCTCCCTTACAATGTTTCGCTACCGTTACTATTTAAATTTTTGGAATATAAAAAGTTCATCAAAAGCTTAACTTTGCTTTTCCAAAAAGAAGTGGCAAACAGAATCTTGGCGTCACCAAAAAATAAAGCCTACGGCAGGGTATCCGTGGTTATACAAAATAACTTTAAAGTAGAAAAATTATTTGATATTAACCCAGGATCGTTCTCTCCAAAACCAAAAGTATTTTCTACATTGATAAATCTATACCCGAAAAAAACAATCTACAGCGAGGATCAATTAAATTCACTATCCCTAGTAACCAAAGCTGCGTTTAGCCAAAGAAGAAAGATGTTAAAATCGAATCTTAAGAAACTAGGAGTTAACTTAAGTAAATTACTCAAAACAACAAACATCAGTCTTTCCCAACGAGCCGAGGAAATTCCAATTGAAGAATTCTTAAAATTGGCACAGAATTACGATAAAATACGAAAGAAATAACTAATTCTTTCCTCTAAGTCCTTTAACAAAACTGTTAATATTCTTTTGCCTGTTTCTTTGCATTCTCGAGGATTCAAGAATCAGTCTTATTGTATTTATGCAATCACGTAAATTGTCGTTTATAACCACATAATCATACTCAGCCCAATGAGAGACTTCTCGAGAAAAGAGTGACATCCGCTTACGTAGAACCGGCTCGCTGTCCTGATTTCTATTCACTAATCTTTTTTTCAAAACGCGAAACGATGGAGGCAAGATAAAGACACTAACAATATCTTCGCGTAATTTTTTTCTCAACTGTTGAGCTCCCTGCCAATCAATATCAAAAACCACATCTCTTCCAGCAGATAATTTTTTAGTGGTAAGAGATTTCAAAGTTCCATAGTGGTGACCGAAAACCTTAGCGTGCTCTAGGAATTTTCCTTTATTTTTCATAGAAATAAAGCGTTTTTTATCAACAAAATAATAGTCCTTGCCCTCAACTTCACCCCTCCTTTTTTCCCTTGTAGTAACGGAGATTGATAGAGTTAAATTTTTAACTTCACTCACCAGCTTTCTGGAAATTGTAGTTTTGCCTGCACCGGATGGTGATGATAAAACAAGAAACAAACCTTTGCGTGAAAAAATATTCTTCTTCATTTGTTACATCCTAAGAAGCAAAACGTGGAATTAACGCGCCTCCCTCTCTCGTAAATTACGAACATTTTTATTGTGCTCCTTGAGTGTCTTTGAAAAAATATGTTTTTCATCATCATGGGCGACAAAATATAATTCATCAGTCCTCATTGGATGCAATGCCGCATTTATAGAGTCTAGGCCTGGCAAACATATCGGACCTGGGGGCAAACCCTTGTTTAGATAAGTATTATAAGCAGATGAATATTTCAAATCATTTTTTAATAGCTTTTTTTTCTTTTCCCCTGTTTTGAGAAAAATAGAATAAATAACAGTTGGATCAGATTGTAGCCTCATATTGCTCTTTAATCGATTATAAAACACTCCCGCAATCCTCGCTTTTTCCTCTAAGTAACTTGTCTCTTTTTCAATAATAGAAGCTAATGTTAGGGCGGAATTTAGATCTTCGATCGGTAAATTATTGTCACGATTTAACCACATAGGCTGTGTCCTTTCTGCAAATGTAAAGCTCATTTTTGCAAGAACATCTCTCACATTATCGCCCCATGAATAAAAATAAGTATCTGGCAAAATATAACCTTCTTTTGGATAATCAGTCAGCTCGCCCTGCAGGCCTTGGGAGTTTAAGATAATCGTAACTGCTTCAGAAATAGTGAGGCCCTCTGGTATTGTTATCTTTCTATAATGCATTTCCCCGTTAACCATCATTTGCAAAATATCCCACTGACTCATGGCGGGGTAAAATAGATACTCTCCGGACTTGATGTTTCTGTGATACATAAATAAAAAGCCAGCAAGCTTGAATACCGTATCGTTGGAAATGATACTCTCCTCCAATAACTGTTGCGAGAGTCGGCTAAAGGCCACCCCAGAACTAACAACAAAGCTCGTCTTTTTATTCAAAGGTCCCGAAGAAAAGAGCATTAGGCTAAACAAGAAAATAAGAAAAATAAGAACTGCAATAGGGAGTATAAAATAGGTCGTCTTTTTATTCATATGAATTAGGAAAATTCAGAAAAAATAAGAGAGGCATTTGTTCCGCCAAAACCAAAGGAATTTGAAAGTGCTATTTTTAGTGGCTTTTCTTTAGATACATTAGGAACTAAATCTAAGTCGCAATCTTCTGATGGATTCTCGAGATTGAGTGTGGGCGGAATGATGTTTTCTTTAACAGCCAGAAGCGAATAGATGGCCTCTACACTACCTGCGGCACCTAATAAATGTCCAATAGAGGATTTCGTCGATGACATCGAAATGCTTCGTGCGTCATCCTTTAGTAGCCTCTTTACTGCATTTAACTCGATTTCATCACCCAAAGGAGTCGAAGTGCCATGTGCGTTTATATAATCAACCTTACTGGGGGTAATATTAGCGCTTTTAAAAGCCGACTGCATTGACAAATATGCGCCACGCCCATCTTCAGCCGGAGCTGTCATGTGATGTGCATCTCCAGATAGCCCATATCCAATGATTTCTCCATAAATTTTCGCTCCCCTTTTCTTAGCGTGTTCTAACTCCTCTAACACTAAAACGCCCGATCCCTCGCCCATAACAAAACCATCTCGATCCTTATCCCAAGGTCGAGAAGCTTTTTCAGGCGTATCGTTGAAGGATGTGGATAGTGCGCGCGCTGCAGCAAAGCCAGCAATTCCTATTCTACATACAGTCGATTCTGTTCCACCAGCAATCATAACGTCTGCATTATCCAACTGAATAAATCTTGCGGCATCCCCAATAGCATGAGCACCTGATGAGCATGCCGTAACAACTGCATGATTCGGGCCCTTAAAGCCGTACTTTATAGATATTTGCCCAGAAGCCAAATTGATTAAACAGGACGGTATAAAGAAGGGAGTGACTCTTTTCGGGCCCTTTTCGGATAAAGTAATTGAGGTCTGATAAATTCCTTCGAGCCCCCCTATCCCCGAGCCAACAGTAACACCGGTTCTTTCTAACTCATGAGTATCACTTGGTGCCCATTCAGCATCTTTAACAGCCTCATCAGCTGCCGCCAACGCATAAATTATGAAAAGATCCATCTTCCTCTGATCTTTTGCATCTACATATTTTTCTATACTGAGCTCACCTTCTTCGGTGCCAAGAGGTATCTGTCCAGCGATTTTGCACCGCAAGTCAGACACATCAAAAGATTGAATATGATCGATTCCAGATTTCGAGTTGATTAGCAAATCCCAATTATGCTTCACGCCACAGCCTAATGGCGAAACTAAACCCATCCCAGTGACAACAACACGCCTCAAATATCCCTCAAAAATTGCTTAGACCAATATATTATTTCTTACCCTTAACCTCAGCGATATAGTTAATCGCATCTTGAACGGTAGTAATCTTTTCAGCTGCATCATCTGGTATCTCGCAACCAAATTTTTCTTCAAACGCCATCACAAGTTCGACAGTATCCAGACTATCTGCACCCAAATCATCTATAAAACTTGAGCTTTCTGTTATCTTGGATTTCTCAACGCCAAGATGTTCAGCAACTGTCTGAAACACCTGATCTTTTATATCACTAGATTCGTCATTCATTATATTAATCCTTATAGTTTAGATATATTTATAGATTAGCGGCTTAATTAACATAAATTTATTTACATAGCTAGTGTTAGAAAAAAAATTTATGCCATAGCCAAGCCACCATTAACATTTATATTCTGTCCAGTAATATAATCTGCCTCATCAGATGCTAAATAAAGAGCCCAATCTGCTATTTCTTCGGGCTTTCCAAATCGACCAACAGGGGTATTCTTTAGGATGACCTCTTTTGCAGAATCGGGGATACTGTCAGTCATCGCTGTCACAATATAACCAGGTGAGATACAGTTGACAGTGATTCCACGGGACGAAACTTCTGCGGCGATAGATTTTGTCATACCAATCATTCCAGCTTTGGAGGCAGCGTAATTAGATTGACCTATATTACCAGTAACACCAACAACCGACGCAATGTTAATAATTCTGCCCCAGCGCTTTTTTAACATGCCTTTCAAACAGTCTCTTGAAAGTAAAAAACTAGCAGTTAAATTAATATTGATAACCTCACCCCAGTCGTCATCCTTCATTCTTACAGCAAGATTATCTCGTGTCACGCCAGCATTATTAATCAAGATATCAACGCCCCCCATTTTCTCAATAGCTGAAACCACCAGATTCCTTATCTCCTGTTTCTTTGTAAGATCAGCTGCAACGGAGTGACAATTGCTACCACCGATCTCGCTTGACAAAGTGGCCAAGGACTCCTTTTTTGTTCCCGACAAAGTAAGGGAGGCGCCCTGTTTTGCCATTCTCTTCGCTATAACGGCACCAATGCCACCAGTTGCACCAGTGATGAGTACTCTTTTTTCCTTGAGGTTCAGCATAATAATCTACTCCGCTAAGATTAAATCTCTTTCATTACCTTTTCAACATCAACAACCGATTGAACCGAAGAGACAGAAAACCCATGATTTGCCCTTCTAGCCAATCCTGATAATACTTTACCACTACCAATCTCAAGAAGATCCTGAATTTTTTGTCCAGACATAAAAGTCATAATATCATTCCATCGAACCACCGAAACTATCTGCCGGATAAGCAAGGATTTAATCTCCTCTGCATCTACTACAGGAAGAGCACTAACATTAGAAACAAGTGGTACAATAGGTGAGTTAATTTTGATTACCTCTAGCACGCCTTTCATTTCTTCGGCAACAGGCTGCATTAAGCTACAATGAAAAGGTGCACTGACAGGAAGAATAATCGATCTTGCAAGATTCTTAGTTTTTATTTCTTCGGCGACGCGCTTAACATCTCGCTTATAACCACTAATAACTATTTGATCCGGCGAATTGTAATTCGCTATTTCGCAAACACCATCACTGTAGCGATCTAAAATAGAAGTAAGATTCGCCATATCTAGCCCTATAATTGCAGCCATTGCGCCCTCTCCAACAGGAACAGCTTTTTGCATAAGCTCGCCTCTCTTTTGTAGCGCTAACGCTGCATCAGATAAACTGATTGCATTTGCTGCAGTCAAAGCCGTGTATTCCCCTAAAGAATGGCCAGCGACAAAATTATAATCCTGAACCTTAAAGCCCCTGCGCTCCAGAACTCTAACAATAGCTATGCTCATTGCCATAAGAGCTGGTTGGGTATTTTCTGTAAGAAGAAGATCTTTTTCCGGTCCATCAAAAATAACACTGGACAACTTTTTTCCTAAAGCATCGTCAACCTCTGAAAAAACTAAACGTGCAGAATCGTACTGATCAAATAAGTCTTTTCCCATTCCAACTATTTGGGAACCTTGACCAGGAAAAATTAAAGCTTTAGACATCGAGCTTGATTATACCTCATATAGGATTGCTGATTAACCAATATTTTAAACAATGTAAACTTGAATCTATCAGTAAAAAATGTATATTTCCGGAACTACCAATATATTACCTTAATCGATGAGATATTGAATTCTGGATTAGTATAAAAAGTGGAGGAAACTAGTAGCATGTCTTTTTACGAAAGTGTTTTTATTCTTCGTCAAGATTTGACGACTGATAATGCTAAGTCTCTGTGTGAGAAGTTCTCAAAGGTTCTGGAAGACAGTGGGGGAAAAATTGCTAAGACTGAATACTGGGGACTCAGAAATCTATCATTTAAAATCAAAAAAAACAAAAAGGGTCATTATTTCCTTATCAACAGCGAATCAAGTGCACCGGCAGTATCAAAAATGAAGCAATTACTTAATATTGATGAAAATATTTTAAGGTATTTGACAATCCGAATAAACGAAGTAGAAAAAGGACCTTCCATAATAATGGAAGAAGAAAAAGATAATGGCAGGACAAAAGTAAAAGAAAAGATGGGCGCAAACACCAATAAAAAAGAAGAAAGAAAGCAAGAAAAAAACATAACTAAAAATACAACCATCAAGTAGGACTTTGGGTAAGTAAAAATGAAAAAGAATAGAAGAAGTAGCAGAGGCAATAAAAAAGACGATAGGTTCTCCAGGAATAAGAACACCTATCAGAGAAGCACATCTTGTCCTCTCTCGTTACCTGGTGCCACAAAGATTGATTATAAA
>CAYMIQ010000035.1:0-7137 GCA_964390605.1 uncultured Rickettsiales bacterium | reverse complement strand
ATAGTTTTATAAAAAAAGAATAATGTTTACAGCTATTCGTCCCTAAAAAATACATTTTCTAAGAATTGATCGAGTACATAGGATTTACTTAGAAGAATCAGGGAATCATTTCGGAGAACCAATCATCTTTTTGCACGGTGGGCCCGGAGGTTCGAGTCAGGCCTATACTCGTCGTTTTTGTGATCCTAAATTTTTTCGTATTATTCAATTTGATCAGCGCGGTTGCGGAAAAAGCAAACCTCTAGGACAACTAAAAAGTAACACCACCCAATCTTTGATTAAGGATATGGAGAAGATACGAAAATTTTTGCAGATTGAGAGATGGGCAGGTTGTGGAGGTAGTTGGGGATCAACGCTTGCACTTGCTTACGCTGAAAAATTTTCAAATAGAGTGACTGCTCTAATACTACGATCCATTTTTTTAGGGACTTCAGAGGAAATAAATTGGGCTTTTCTTTTGGCTGCTAAAAAATATCGTCCTCAGTTATGGAAAAATTTTATTAATAACTTACCTTTCAATGAGCAATCAGATCCATTAATTGCTTACCAGAAAAGAATTTTAGGATCGAATCGTAAATTACAGCATGCTGCTTCCTGGATTTGGCATGATTATGAGAGAGCGCTCTCTACAGCGAAAAATATTACTCAGCTACCCAGTTTTAAGACAGTTGCTCGAAGAAAAAAAATGCCCAACTCCCCTAAATTAGAATGTCATTATATTCGTAATCATTTTTTTCTAAGACAGAGTCCAATATTGAGCAAAATAGAACGCATACGGCATATTCCTGGAGCAATTATACATGGGCAACGAGATTTACTTTGTCATCCAAAGCATGCTCGCGCTTTAGCCAAAAAATGGAAGAAAGCAACATTACATTTGGTTCCCAAAGCAGGCCACAGTCTTTCTGAACCGGGAATGTCCGCAGCAGTTTTCAAGGTTATTAAGAATTTGCAGCACAATGTTTTTTAAAGTTGCCTCTGATATTTCGTTATCTATTCATCTGGTCTTTGTGCTTTTCGTTATTTTTGGAGGTGTCCTTGTTTTTAAATGGAGGCGCGTACTTTTTTTTCACTTACCTTGTCTTTTTTGGGGATGTTGCATTGAGTTTTTTGGATGGACATGCCCGCTAACTCCTTTAGAGAATTATTTTCGCCAAAAAGCCGGCGAATCAATCTACGAATCAGACTTCATAGATAAATATATTTACCCAATTATTTATCCGGAAAATTTATCAACTGAACTGCAAACCCAACTTGGCATTGTGTTGATTATATTCAATTTCATAGTTTATTCTGCTGTTTTTCTTTCCAGAAAGTTCAATATTCGATGACCAGTGGTGACATCAGACAAATAGCAGTTATTTTTTTTTGCAAATCTTGAAATCTGTAAAAACATTCTCATCTTTTCCTATACATGTTTGGTTGAATTTTTTCTCGGAAATCATTGTTTCCTCAGGAGAGAAAAATTTTGGTAAATACTTGAAGAACTGCCCTCTGTCTGTACCGCGAAAATAAATACAAGGGTAATTGTTTTCAATCTTATTATGATCGATATATCCTTTAGGCCGTCTAATGCCGGGCTCTTTGATTGTTAATAAAAAGTCCCTGACCTCTCTTTCTGAAACTTCGTGAACAGTGAACCAGAAGTCATTTATTGGAATTATCTCAGAAAGCTGGGGCGCGAATGATTGACCTGCGGCATTATCTCCCCAATACAGGGCAAAAGATTTGCTAGATGCCCATGTGTGATAGATTCTGGCGCAAGAGCGAAACTCTTCATTATTTATCTTCATGGCCTCAGCGCGCAACTCGCGCACCTCTTCTCCAGATTTATAAGTTGAGATGGTTTGCTCAATTATAATTACAGCGATTAGTAGGATGGCAAAAAAATTTAATCTTGTCCCGTACCTCTGACTAATTTCTTTATGCCAAATCTGAAAATTAATCATAACTGTTAGTCCGCTTAGGATGATGCCTGGTATCAAATATTGGCCGCTAGGATTTTTGGCAACGAAAAGGACTAGAAATAACTGTGCGCAATTAGATCCTGCTAGTATTTGAAAGCAGGTTTTATTTTCAGTACTTGAAATATTTCTATTTTCGCCAAGATAAAATTTGCAAAATGTGAAAAGAGATAACGCAAAAGGAATTAGCAGTACGGGCCGCATAAAGAGCTGATAAACGTAAGCGAGATAATTTTGGTAGTCGATTATCGTTTCTGCACCAGACCCATAACTTTTGCTGCCCCAGAATAACCTTTCTACAAATTGCAGAAACTTGTCATATACTTCAATCATTGGCAGCGTGAAGAAAAGAAAGGAAAGAATGATAGCTAGTGTATAGAGCAAGAAATTTGATTTTTTTGTAAATAACAAAATAGGCAGTACAAGCAGGGGGATAAAAATTATTTTCGTTGCAACACCAAATCCTGCTATTAATCCGTAGCAAAATACAAATTTCTTTTGATTTTTATCAAATGTACCAGGCTTGAGTGCATAGAGACTCAGCAAAATAAGCATTAGGGTTGCGAGCACAAGTATGATTTCTGGCTTGAATTGTGTGCCGTGTCTAAGGACTAGAGTAGATAAAAATGGGCTGAGTTGTAGAAAAGTAGGAGATATAAAATTTTTAAAAGTTTTATAAGCTACAACTCCGATAAAAAATAGGACAAGAGAGTTTAAAAAAATAATTACTTGATTGATTAATTCTATATATCTTTCCGGGTCTCGTAGTATTTTGTTAGTAATTTCATCAACACTTGATCCGGGGTGTGCAATTTTCATTATTAGCATACCCAAGAATTGCACAGGGGTGCCAGGATGGTCGATGTGATTTGGTGGTATATCATTGAGTAGATTGAGTGAATTAAAAAGATATGAGTATGTGGGGTCTAGATTAAAATGTAGCCAGTAAGGACCAGAGGCTTCGCGTAGCCACCAAATAGTTAAAAAGAAGGTTACTGGCAAAATTAGGAAATATAGACTAGGCCAACCGAAGACTGGTTTTTTGTTATTTATTTCATTTGTCATTTCAGGATGCTATGTATTTTCGCCTTTAATCATGTTGCGAAATATTTGTTTCGGCACCCTACCTTCTCCAACAGCACAGCCATTCTTAAATAGCACAATATTAACGCTGCCTGTTATTCGGTTAGGAAACTCATCCGCAATCAGTGCTTGATCAGCTTTTTGCAAATGAAGTCCGTAAACTTCGGAGTATTTTTGATCAAGCATCAATACCCCCTGCTCATCGAATATAGTTGTCTCTCCATTGGGATAGATAGTTTTGGTATGTTCAATCGTTACACATTTATCAGCTATTGTTATTTTTGCTAGAAACAAGGTTGATACAATTATGAGTAGAAAATATCTCATTTGCCGATTAGCGTAAGGCTAATTTTTCTTTTTTGATTCTGAATCCTATGTTCGAAAAGGAATATTCCTTGCCAGGTTCCAAGTTCGAGTTGCCGATTCTTGACAGGGATAGTTAGAGAGACCTGAGTTAGTAAACTTTTTAGGTGAGCAGGCATGTCATCCTTTCCTTCAATAGTATGTTGGTATAAATCGGGATCTTCTGGCACAAGTTTTTTGAAGAAATTTTTAATATCTTCGAGAACATCTGAGCTAGCATTCTCCTGTATAAAGAGTGATGCTGAAGTATGTTGAATGAATGTTGTGAGAAGTGCGTCCTGAATGGATTGTTTTTTTAGCCACTCATTAATTTCCCCTGTAATTTCATATATCAACTGTTTCGCAGTATTCACAATTATTTCACCCTGCAAGTATTTCATATCCACTCCGACCTAACTGCTGTATCTCTTTCTTCATTAATATATTGTTTTTTTAAATGAAGAAATTCTTTTTTTCCAGCCAACTGTCGAAAGGCCCATATGGTCATTGCCCGAACTAACGTAGAATCATCAAAGAGAAGACTTTGTATTGAAGGCAATAATTGTTTTTTTCCACTGTTGGCAATTGCAATGAGCACGTTTCGAATGAAACGATCTCGCCCAATGCGTTTGATGGGACTTTTGCTGAAAAATTTGCGGAATTGTTCTTCATCAAGCTTCACTAACATTTTAAGATTTGGATTCAGCAGAATCTTTTTTGCTTTAAATCCGGCCTCATTCGTTTTTTGAGCAAAACGATTCCATGGACAGACTGCCAAACAATCATCACATCCATAAATTCTATTTCCCATTGCAGCACGGAATTTTTTTGGAATGTGCCCCTTGTGTTCAATAGTGAGATAAGAAATACATTTGGTTGCGTCTAGTACGTACGGTTTGGGAAAGGCATTTGTCGGGCAGACGTCCAGGCAAGATTTACAGGTTCCGCAGTAGTTAGATTCTGGTTTACTTGGGGGTAGGGGGATTGTTGTAAAGATCTCCCCTAAGAAGAACCAGGACCCAAGCGATCTGGAAACAAGGTTTGAGTGTTTTCCTTGCCAGCCAATACCTGATTGTTCGGCCAAATGTTTCTCTAAGATTGGCGCAGTATCTACAAATACCTTTACCTTGCCCCCGAAAGTCTTGGCGATCCATCTAGCAATTATTTTTAGCTTTTTTTTTAGAATATCATGATAGTCTTCGCCTTTTGCATAGAGGCTAATGTTGCCAAGCTCTAGCTTCTCTAGGTCTTTTCTTGGATCATGACCTGATCCGTACCTCATTCCCAGTGTAATCACTGAGCGTACTTCAGGCCAAACATTTCTTGGGTTTTCTAACCGTTTTTGCTTTTCAGGTATCCAGTTCATTTCTCCATGGAATCCTTTTTTTAGAAACTCTCTCAAGCTCTTTTTTGCTTTTTCTTGAATCCTTGGTTCCGCAAACCCCACGACGTCAAAATGTTCGCCTAGTGCCTTATCGCGAATGGATTGAACTATACTTTTCATTTGTTATTCCTAGAACTATGATACAAACATTACAGGGACTTGCGTGAAAAAATGAGAAAAAAAAGATCAGGAGCTGTGGTACTATTGAGTGGCGGATTAGATTCGGCTACGGTTTTGGCAATTGCTAAATCAAGATTTTCGAAGATTTTTGTCTTAACCTTTGACTATGGACAACGACATTATCGGGAAATCGCTTCAGCTAAGCGCATTGCATCTTGCCAAAAAGTTGATTTGCACAAAGTGTTAAAGATTGATTTGAGGGCGTTCGGTGCCTCTGCGCTTACAAGCAAGATCGCGGTGCCCAAAAAAAGAAATTCGCAACAAATCTCTTCCGGCATTCCTGTAACCTATGTTCCTGCTCGCAATAGCATTTTTTTATCGTTCGCATTAGCTTGGTCAGAGAGCCTTGGATCTCAGGATATTTTTATAGGGGCAAACGCTATTGACTATAGCGGCTACCCAGATTGTCGTCCGGAGTTTTTGTCTGCTTATCAAAAAATGGCTAATCTTGCGACAAAAGCTGGATTACAGAAGAAAACACGTATTAGAATACATGCCCCACTATTGCAGTTGACTAAGGCTCAGATCATTCGAAAAGGGGTAAGACTAAAAGTTGATTATAGTGTAACATTTAGCTGTTATGATCCATGCAAAGGTGTTGCCTGTGGTCTTTGTGATTCTTGCATTTTGCGCAGGAAAGGGTTTGCTGAAGCGCAAATAGAGGATCCGGTAGCATATATAAAAAGATGAGTTATTACGTTAAATCTATTTTCTTATCTATTCAGGGCGAAGGTTTCAGAGCCGGAAACCTCTCAGTATTTTGCAGATTCTCTGGATGTAACTTGTGGTCGGGCGTGGAGAAAGACCGCTCTACGGCAGATTGCAGCTTTTGTGATACAGATTTTGTTGGTTATGATGGTCCTGGTGGCGGTAAATATTTAACGCCTACTGATTTGGCTGATGCTCTGTGCAGTGCTTGGAGACCAATGAACGGTTCGCGAGACAAGAAGTTTGTTGTTTTTACTGGAGGTGAGCCTCTTCTGCAACTTGATGATCGACTAATATCTGCGATGAAAGAACGTCACTTCAAAGTAGCACTAGAAACTAATGGAACTATTTTGGCTCCAGACGGGATAGATTGGCTTTGTGTAAGCCCTAAGCACAATACTAGATTTGTCCAGCGTTACGGAGATGAATTAAAAATTGTTTACCCTCAACGCGGGCTCAACCCTGCTGACTACAAGGATCTTGATTTCTCTCATTTCTTTCTCCAGCCTAAATACGGTTCACTGCTAGATGTCAATACTGACCAAGTCTTAAAATACTGTGGGCAACATCCACAATGGAAAGTTAGTTTGCAGACTCATAAGCTTTTTGCAATTATGTAGTCGATGAATGGGTTAATATGATGGAGATTTATAAAACGTTTATTTTTCATGCGGCTCACCGGATGACAAATATGCCTAAAAGTCACAAATATTCCAAAATTCATGGGCACTCTTTCGCGGTGGATATTTATGTGAAGGGTGTGGTGGATAAGAAAGATGGTTGGGTGATGGACTTTCAAGAAATAGAGAAGGCATTTAAACCCATTCATGCTTTATTAGATCATAGTTTATTAAATAATATTAGTGATTTAGGTGAGCCCACTAGCGAGAACCTTGCACGTTGGATTTGGCGTAAATTAAAACCATCGCTAGGAAAGCTCAGTAAGGTAGTGGTGAGCAGGCCCAGTATTGGTGGCGCAGTTTACAAGGGTCGCTAGCGCCTCTAGGTTCTTCCTGTGTATGGTTTAACTTTGTGTCCGGGTATCCACAGACCTTTAGGTGGGGTTTTCGTTTGATAAAAAATATCTATTGGGATTCCGCCACGAGGATTCCAGTATCCTCCAATTCGTAGCCATTTCGGCTTAACCGTTTTGATAATTTTTTGTGCAATAATTGTTGTACATTCTTCGTGGAAAGCCCCATGGTTACGAAAAGCATTCAAGAATAACTTTAATGATTTACTTTCTAGCAAATATTTTTTTGGAATGTAGTCGATGACAATATGGGCGAAGTCAGGTTGCCCAGTAATCGGACATATTGATGTAAATTCCGGACAATCTACCAGAGAAGTAAATATTGAAAAAACGGCTTTAAAAACTAATCTTGAAGCAGCTGAAGAAATATCAAGACAAATCAAAATAAGAGATCTTTCTGGATTAATTGTAATCGATTTTATAGATATGTTAAATTTTTATAA
>CAYMIQ010000034.1:0-7208 GCA_964390605.1 uncultured Rickettsiales bacterium | reverse complement strand
TGATGCTTCTCCATCACTAATCCCATTTCTTCCATCACGGTAACCATTTCTGCTCTAAGATCAGTGAACGAATCCACTGGAGGCACAGGAAAATACCCTCCTTTGATTGCCGGTCTGTGGCCTAGGTTACCTTCGTTCATTTCAGATCCACTATTATATGGTCCTTCTTCTTGGTCAATTTTATAAAATGTATGATTCATTGAAACGTCAAAGCGAGCATCGTCGAAAACAAAAAACTCAGCTTCAGGGCCAAAATATGCTGTGTCACCGATTCCTGATTTTTTTAAAAAAGCCTCTGCTTTTTTTGCAATGGATCTTGGGTCTCGATTATAGGGTTTGCGGGAAATTGGATCCAATACGTCGCAAAATAGAATGAGCTGTGCTTGTGCAGTAAATGGGTCCATGACTGCAGATTCTGGATCGGGCATCAACATCATGTCCGATTCATCAATTGACTTCCATCCAGCAATGGAAGATCCATCAAACATAATACCATTTTGAAAAGTATCGGAAGTTATTGTGTGTGCTGTTTGTGCGGTGTGCTGCCACTTTCCCCTAGGGTCAGTAAAGCGTAAATCTACATACTTAACATTATTCTTTTTAATTAGGTCTAAAACTTTTTTTGACACTTTTCGCACTCCCTTTTTTTAAAAATTAATTTCCCTGTTGCTTTGATTCTTACCAAGGTTAGCTAAATAGCATTTTTACCTTTTTCTCCGGTTCTGATTCGTATGGCATCTTCAAGATTGGATATAAAAATTTTTCCATCCCCAATCTTACCTGTTTTTGCCGCACTCATAATTGCTTCGATGGTCTTCTTAGTATTCTTATCGTCAACAATCACTTCGATCTTTACCTTTGGTAAGAAGTCTACAACATACTCTGCGCCACGATATAGCTCTGTATGGCCTTTTTGTTTTCCAAAACCTTTTACTTCAACGACAGTCATTCCTGACACACCGACCTTTGTCAAAGCGTCCTTGACCTCATCAATTTTAAACGGCTTTATGATTGCCTCGATTTTTTTCATTGCTTACACCCCCCAATGACAGAATATAAATGACCTTTCGCTATTACACTTTTAAAGCATTTTTTGGGGTTTATGGAAATATAAAAATTAAAAAACTACGTAAAACGCACTCTATGATTCTACAGGGTTGCTTATTTGTTATTCTGTCATTAGATGATTTTTTAGTCTGTTGATTGCTTCCTTGAGATTTGTCAGGTTATTTGCATAGGAAACCCTTATGTACCCCTCTCCAAAATCTCCAAAGCTGGGGCCTGAGACAACAGCAATTCCCAGCTCTTCCAAGAGTCTATTCTCGATAATTTTTGACTTTAACCCTGTTTCTTTAATATTAGGGAAGATGTAAAACGCTCCGCCTGGGTTTTGGCAACGAAAGCCCTTAATCTCATTTATGCTTTTTACCATGTAGTCGCGTCTTGTTTGGAATTCTTTGACCATCTTATCTACCGCTTCCTGAGGTCCTCTGAGCGCTTCTAATGCGCCATATTGCGATGCGGTGCTCACACAGGAGTGACAATTGATAGCTAATTTTTCTGCGTGTTTATAAAGTTTAGTTGGGAATACACCATAACCAATCCTCCAGCCAGTCATAGCATAAGTTTTGCTCCAGCCGTCCAGAAGAATAACACGGTCTCTAATACTTTCGTATTGCAGGGGTGATATATGTTTATTTTTTTCAAAGAGCATCCTGCTATAAATTTCATCACTTAAAATATAAATTTCTGGGTATTTTTCTAATATGTTGACTAATTCAGCTAACTCATCTTTGTTGATTATTCCACCAGTTGGATTTGATGGACTGTTAATAATAATGAGTCTTGTTTTTGAAGTTATGACCGACAATAATTCTTCTGGGTCAAAAGAGAATTTATTTTCTTCTGAATATTTTAAGGGGACCGGTTTTGCTCCGGTAAAACTTATGGCAGATTTGTAGCTTAAGAATCCTGGGTCTGGATAAATAATTTCAGATCCCTTTTCACCAAATAGGAGGATTGAGTAAAAAATGACAGACTTTCCTCCTGGAGAAATTAGAACGTTATTTGGATCTAATCTTACCTTTCTATATTTCCTAATATTTTCGATAACGGCTTCTCTTAGTTCGGGTATACCACCTGCTGGAGTGTAACCATGATGACCGTCTTTTAATGCCTTGCATGCTGCCTCAACAATATGTTTTGGGGTTTTAAAATCTGGCTGACCAATCCCTAGGTGAATAATATCCCTTCCTGTATCTTCTAATTTTTTTGCTTTAGCGAAGACCTCAAAGGCACTGTCAGTACCAAGGCGGTTTATAGATCTTGCAAGTTGTTCTTTATTTCTTATCATTCCCAGAGCCCAAAAGATATTTTCCTAAAATGCACGAATTATCAATTTTAATAAATATCTTTTTGAGAATAATGTATAGTTTTATAGTATGGCGGGTGTAGCTCAGTTGGTTAGAGCGCAGGCTTGTGGTGCCTGATGTCGGCGGTTCGAATCCGCTCACTCGCCCCAATTACCGGAGAATAACTATTCCTGTTTCTCTATTACCAATAGCATTCTCAGAGCCATTAATCTTCCCAGAAACGGCATCAATAAATTTTCAATTTTTAGCAGACCTTTAGTGAGAGATGCTGGCATAAGACACCAATTTTGATAACCTCCAGTTAATGGATAGACAAATAAACTAAGTCTTTGGAGTTTAGTTATTTTGAATTCAGGGAGTTTGTTATGAAAAGAATCTTTTTCCCTTAGGAAGCAGGCCGTTGGTAGTCCATTATTTCCATCAACCAAGGGATCTCTGTGTTGATCAAAATCTGTAGTTTGGAAAGGATCCTTATCCATATAACAGTCTTCATGGTGGATGAATTTGTATATGATTTGGCTTATTGGAGTAACCAATGGTTCGATCAATACTACTTTGCCGTTCTTCTTTAAAATTCTGGAAGCTTCTTTTAGAAAAATGAGAGGATTTTGAAGATGGTGGAATGTGTCGATTGCAATTATGTTTGCGAAAGATTTATTTTTGAAAGGTAAGAAATGGGCATCACATGTGATGGTGGATTGATCGTTAAATGACACGTCGCTTAGCACTATGTCTTTAAACAAGTTTTTTGATTTTCCAAAAAGAGTAAAGAATGCAGATCCTATTTCTAATGTTTTTTCTTGTTTATTGCAGTTTTCATATATTTTTTGATAAAAGGACTCATAAATAATTCGCAATGCGGTTTTTCTTGAAAATAATCTTTGTCTTTGGGCGATTACAGTTTTGTAGTTCGTGACTTTGTGTGGCATGATTCAGGCTCTACATAGCTTTGAGTTTTTTATATGCAAAAGCTACCATTTTCAATAAAAGCCATCCATGTTTGAAACGTGAAATTTGTGTTTCTCCGTAGGCGCGAGCAGCATAGCGAACGGGAATCTCTACACACTTAAGGTTTGCTTTTGAGGCCCCAAATATTAAGTCAAAGTCTCCAAAGGGGTCAAAGTCACCAAAGTAAGATCTGTTGTCAGCAATTTTTTTATAATGAGATTTCAATAGCACCTTAGTTCCGCATAGAGTATCCGTAAATCTTTGATTCAGCAGCCATGTAAATATATAGGAAAATGATCTGTTGGCTATATAGTTGAGAAATCGCATTGATTGATCCTCAAGTGGGTACACCAACCTTGATCCATTAATAAATTCCCCATGGTTGTTTATTATTGCATCGTAGAATTTTGGTAGTGCTTCGGGGGGAGTAGTTAAATCAGCGTCTAATATCATCAGAATCTCTCCACTAGCTTTTGCAAAACCCTCCCATACGGCATTTGCCTTACCTTTTTTGCTTTGCTTTATTCCCTTGATATTTAGTTTTGGATATTCTTGTATTACTCGATTGATTTCTGCAAAAGTTCCATCCTTGCTTCCTCCCTCTACGTATATAATCTCTATATCTTTTCCGAACTTGGGTATGCGCTTAATGGCATTTTCAATATTGCCCTTCTCATTTTTACAAGGAATAATTATGGATACTGACTTATCCTCTTTTCTTTTGTTTGTGACAGGCCGCGCGACAATATATGGTCTAATGCAGCACTTCCTTAGTATAGGCAAGGTTCCGATAAAACGATTAATTAATCTTCCCAGACCAAAGAAATTAGCAGGAGTAATCAACCGCCAATCTTTTTTGACAACCTCGCAACCTTCTAAATTAATAATATTCTCAATATCATTGACTGATAGCCAATTTTGCTCAATTTGCCGCATCTTTAGACCAAGTGACTCGGCGAGCTTTATAACAGGCTCCCAATATTTTGAATAATAACTTATAATAATTCTAGTATTTTCGTCACAGCAGCTACGAAGATTTTTAAAAACCTTTTGACAATCCTCAAGCTCTCCTACCAAATCTGACATAAGGACAAAATCGAATTTCCTATTTAATTGTTGAAAAATTTCTGGTTTTTCCACATCCCCCTGAAAGAATTCGCCATTTGGAAAATCCTTTTTTGCAATATCAATCATTTTTTGACTAATATCTATTCCGACAGCTGATTTGATCTTTAATTTAGAAAGATCTTTTCCCGTTCCGCACCCAAGATCCAGAACATTACTATCTTTAGGGATCAAAAAATTTAAATACTTCCAATGCTCTCGGTGGTAAAAATGATTCCTATTAATCCATTCATTCCTCTCGTCCGCTATCCTATTGTTATGATCGATAATGGATAGCTTGCGTGTGTCTTTTCTAGATTTTTTTGTTTCGTCAGTCATGTTGTTTACTCAGATTTTTATATAAAAAATTATTTTCTTTCAAATAACCAGAATATTCCACCCATTAAACCTACAATAGTTAATATAATTCCGTAAAGTATTGAAAGAGCCAGGGCCGATTCACTGGATATGCCAATCAGTCCCAGTAGTACTACCATAACTCCCTCGCGCACACCCCAGCCAGCAATTGAAATTGGAATTAACATAGAAAATATTACAATTGCGAAAAGCGCAAAAGATGTAAGAAAGTCTATAGTTATGCCTAAACTTATAGCTAAAATATAAAGCACAAATATACTTATGACGTGTATAGCGATAGAATATAAAATCATCAAAGAAAAACATCGATAATCTTTTACTAGGGCAACGGTGTCTGTAGAAATTTTTTTTAAAAATTTAACAATTCTCCACTTTTCTAGGCTTTTTGGCAGACTTTTTATTCTTGCAAGGATTAGGTATGCAATAATCAAAATAATCAGAAGGGCAAATAAAGATCTTTTTGTCCATTGTTCTATTTCTTCTGTAGGTAGAGTAGAGATTCCAAAAGCAATTATGATAATCAATCCCAGCATCCCCATCAAACGATCAAGAACAATCCCATTAAAAATTTTAATTAAAGGTTTTGTTATTCTAGAAAGCTTCCACATACGAAAAGCGTCACCCGTTAGGCTGGATAGCAAGGTAACGTTGAAAAAATTTGCAACAAGATAAGTTTTAAAAAATGTAAGAGTTTCAAGATCGATACCAATCTTGCTCATTATAGTCTTCCATCTCAGACTTACGATTGCGAGCCCTGCTATTATTAATGACACAACCAAGATTACAGCACCTGGGCTGATGGAAAGTATTCGGTTAAAAGATTCAGAAAAATCAATTTTTGTTGTCAAATACCAGAACAAGAATCCGGTAACAGAAACTTTTGCAAGAATTATTGCGGGTGTTTTCATGAATTGCATTTTATTTCCGACTTTACGCGCTCTTGGGGCTACTTGGGACTTTGATGCCTATATCATTCAATAATCTTACATCCTCTAGGCAATCATTGTTTTTAGTTGTTAATAGTTTTTCTCCATAAAAAATAGAATTTGCCCCAGCCAGAAAACATAAAATTTGGGTCTCACGAGACATTGTGCTCCGTCCCGCGCTGAGTCTTACTCTTGCTTTTGGCATAAGTATTCTAGCTGTTGCACACATTCTGACAACATCTATTGATTCAATATTAGGTTGATCAGCAAGCGGAGTTCCCTTGGCCTTAACAAGAACATTAATTGGAACACTTTCTGGATGTGGATCGGTATTTGCCAGCACCTTAAGCATTTCGCACCTGTCTTTTCTTGTTTCACCCATGCCAATGATGCCTCCTGAACAAACAGCAATTCCTGCTTTTTGCACGTGGTGCAAGGTCTCTAGGCGGTCTTTGAATCCCCTTGTGGTTATAATTTTTTTATAAAAATCAGGGCTGGTATCAATATTATGATTGTAAGCAGTTAAACCAGCATTTGCTAATCTTTTGGCTTGTTGTTTATTTAACATCCCCAAAGTTACGCAGGTTTCCATTCCAAGTGCCTTTACTCGACGCACCATGGTGATTATGGAATCAAATTCAGGACCATCTTTGACAGATCTCCATGCTGCCCCCATACAGAATCTAGATGCTCCGTTACTTTTAGCACTCTTCGCTACTCTCACTACGGTTTCAATATTCAATTTTTTTTCTTTTTTCACTTCAGTTTCATAGTGTGCTGACTGCGGGCAATAAGCACAGTCTTCTGGACATCCCCCTGTTTTGACGCTTAAAAGAGTTGCGCGTTGTATGGAGTCTTGCTTGTGGTGGTCTTTATGAACATTCCTTGCCCTATGGAGCAAATCGAGGAGGGGTGTCTCAAGAATCTTGAGTATTTCCTTGGTTTTCCAATTATAACGTGTTTTTTGCTTTTGTTTTTTCCTCATGACAGGTGGTATATTTATAGACATATTAACTACATCAATCAAAGGAGAAAAAAATAATAAATATTTTTTGACTATGGCTAAGTCCTGCCTAGTATTTTTTTGGTTATTATATTTAATATAATAGATTAATTAATATATATAAGTTATTGATATATAAATATAAAAATATATTAGAAGTATTGACTTCTGAACAAATGTACCGAGCCGATAGACTTGCTGAGGAAAGCGGAGTTTCTAGCTATCAGCTAATGAGAAATGCTGGGCAATGTATTGCTCGCGAAATTATCAAAAGATATAAGAGAGGTCGTCGGGCTGTAATTCTTTGTGGGCGCGGTAATAATGGAGGAGATGGGTTTGTTGTCGCTAAGATACTAAAAGCAAGGGGATGGTCTGTTCAAGTAGGCGTCCTGAAGTCCCTCAAAGACATGAAAAATGATGCATTGCGTGCTTCCGTGGAGTGGAAAGGTACCACTTTCGATCTTTCTTTGCCTTTGC